>DXJM01000223.1 GCA_019057355.1 Promethearchaeota archaeon
CGTCTTTATAATGAGGCGCAAATACCTTTAAGGTTTGCATTTTCCAAAATCGGGAAGCCAGTGTTTTACGGACTCTGGCTTCCACTCACTTTAAACTTTGAAAATATGTTATAAAAAAAGTTCGAAATTGGGGACGTTCCCCAAGGTACCACCCTATAAGGTGATAAATCAAGGAATATCCCTTGCACCTAGGAATTAGATTCAACTATTTTGTAAAGGACTCTAACTTCAGGCTGTATTTAGAACGCATTAATTTTCTTACTGCTTTTTCTTGGATTTGCCTGATTCTCTCACGCGTAACATTGTATTGCTGGCCGACTTCTTCTAAAGTATGTTCGTTGCCATCTCCCAACCCAAATCTCATTCTTAAGACGTTTGCCTCTCTCTGTGTGTAAGTTTTCAGCGCTTCCTCAATTTTCTCTTTCAAATCAATATGGATGACCTCATCTGTTGGCGAAGGGATCCCCTTATCCTCGATAAAATCACTCAGACGACTCTCCTTTTCTTCTCCTACTGGCGTCTCGAGTGAGAGAGGTACCTGGGCAATTTTCATGATTTTTTGTACTTTACTTGTGGGCATATCCATCTTTTTCGCAATCTCTTCACATGTTGGTCCTCTGCCTTTTTCAAGCACAAAGCTTTTTGACACTCTATTTAACCTGTTTATGATTTCGTACATATGCACAGGGATTCTTATCGTCCTAGCCTGATCCGCAATTGCACGTGATATTGCTTGTCTTATCCACCAATGCGCATAAGTTGAAAATTTATACCCCCTTTGGTATTCAAATCTATCCACTGCTGTCATCAAACCTATGTTTCCTTCCTGGATCAAATCTAGAAACTGGACTCCGTAGTTGCTGTATTTCCCGGCAATGGAAAACACGAGTCTTAAGTTAGAGGTGACAAGTTCTTTTTTTGCTCGATCGCAGATCTGCTTTCCTTTGGCGATGGTTTGCAGTGTTTTTTTTAATCCCTCAGAATTAAGACCGAATTCATTGTTGTATACTCTTAGAAGCTCATCGATTTTTTTGATCCTAAGTTTGAGTTCATCTTCTGCATTCTTACCCTTCGCTTTAAGGAGAGAGGCTCTCAACTCTTGTTTACTTTTTTCTAATGCATCGATGACCTTCAGCTTTTCACGGAGACTCTCAATAATCTTTTCTCTATAAGGAGAGCGGATATCAAGTTCCCTGATGAGTCGGCTCATTTTGATGATGAGACGCCCACGTCCAAAAGCATATTTCTTTGATGCAGGGATTTTTTCTAATTGGGTGCTTAACTTTCTTATCTCATTGATCTTTGCTAGAATCCTCTCCTTTTTTTTCTCGAGTTTTCCTGTTGAGGATTCATTCTCGATGGAATTGAACACAGCTTGGATGGTTTCATCGTCTTCATTTAGTTCCTCTTCCAATGAAAGAATTTCATTTTGAAGAAATTGTGTTTTTGAAAGGGCTTTAATAGCTATTTCTTCTCCTCTTTCAATTTCCTTTGCTACGAGTATTTCTCCCTCTCTTGTTAGCAGCGGAATGTTACCCATCTCTCTCATGTAAAGTCTGATAGGATCCGATGTTTGCCCTACTCCGTCGAAAGAAACGACGGGCGACTTTCCTCTTTTCAAGTGAACTTTCCTTTGTTTATCCAGAACTTTTTTCCTCTGCCTATCCACTGCCATGTTCAATACTCCAATACGAAAAGAACTGTATTGTTAATGCTCTCAAGAAACTTTACCAGTTTACTCTATATTTCTCCTTTTTCTTTTTTCTCTCTTTTTTCCAGTGCCTTTCTTTCTCTTTTCTTTCTTGCTTTTCTCTCGTATTTTTTCATTCAGCATTCCTCTTTGGAATTTAACAGTTGAACACAATCCCTTATATTCCACTTAGGATCTCTCTACATATCAAGGGAGGCCGGTAATAGAACTGCCTGATATCAGCAAACAATCACGAAGATAAATCAGGCATCTTTCAGACAGAGTTTTCCCTTTTTTTGACGGAATAATAGGTGTAATTACGAATTTTTAGGTACAAATGATCAAGTCAGGCAATCCCTAAATATGCTTTAATGCAAAATTTGATTATAATATTGAATGTCTGAGTGCTTCTTATCAGAAGCGCCTTCCCCCTCCAAATCCACCTTGGCGGTCGTTGCGAGGGCGAGCCTCGTTGACTTTGAGAATGCGCCCCTTTAAGTCTTTACCATCAAGCCCGGAGAGAGCAGCCTTAGCTTCTTGATGGTTAGGCATCTCCACAAATCCGAATCCCCTCGAATCGCCGGTGTACCTATCTGTGATGATTTTGACAGAAGTGACCTGTCCGAAGGCTTCAAAAGCCTGCCGCACATCATCTTCAGTGGCCTCCCGTAGTAAATTGCCTACATAAATATTCATTCTGACTTCCTTTTAATATTGGAATTTTGATTGAGGAGGGATGAACTTCTATGTTGTTGAAATTTTCCCTCATTTCTTGTGATCCCTGCCTCTTCTTAAAAGCGGGCAGATCACCTCAATTTCAACATAAATAATACTAGCACAGGAAAGATTTGGTGTCAATGAAAGTCTGACAGGCTCCCTGATAATCAAAACCCTGGAACAAAACCCTCTTTGGGATGTCAACAGGAGTGGACATGAAGCATGTGACCATGACAACAGAAGTTTCAAAGAAAATAGGGAAGGTAATTAGGAGCGGAGTTAAATCCACCGAATTAGCCATTCAAAGAAAAACGGAGGCCCCGGCTCTTCATCTGTCTGGCTTCACATCGGTGCTCTTGGACCCAAAAAAGTAGCGATGTATACTGGTTTATCCCCGGATTATGTGGAACTCCCCTTTTCACTCGGCCTCTTTTTAGTTTAAAATGAAAAAGATATTGTGAGAGGGGATTTAAACTATGAAGCTTTATCTTATTCAACACGGATTGGCCATCGCAAAAGTGGAAGACCCAGAAAGGCCATTGAGTACTGAGGGAAAAGCCCAAACCCAAAGGATCGCAGAGTATTTGAAGTCCAGGAATATCAAGGTTGATGCCATTTGGCACAGCACAAAATTACGAGCAGTTCAGACAGCAGAAATTATTGCTGAGGCCCTCACCTGTAGAGAAACACAAGCAAGAGACGATATGAATCCGCTCGACACGGTGGAAAAACTTCCTGAGGAGATATTAGCTTCCAACAAGGACATCATGATAATAGGGCACTTGCCTTTCCTGCAAAAACTGGCTGACCGCCTACTTGCAGGTTCGGAAGAAAGTAAAATTATTGCATTTAAGAATTCAGGAGTGGTATTTCTGGATTATGCCGAAGAGTGGAAAATCGATTGGCTGATATCACCGGAGCACATGTAAAGGATATATCCATCCATATGGAAGAAGCTGGGATGGTACAGAATAAAAGTGCTCAGCATGGATGATACCTCTATATATGATATTAGCGATAATAATGTTCTTATGTGCGGAGAATATCCCCCGATTAAAACTCCTCGGGGCCGTCAACTGGAAAGTGAGGTTCGAATTAATCCTCA
>DXJM01000224.1 GCA_019057355.1 Promethearchaeota archaeon
AAAGTGTCTAATAAATAACTAAGGACATTCTTTTAAGAAATTTTTCATAAACGGATATAAAAAGCTGTTACTTTGAGGTTTAAATAAGAGTTACAGATAACATAATGCTTTTATCTAATATTTGAGATATACACTCTTCTATTTTTCTAATAAAATCAATTAAGTGAAATTTTTTTTATTTAAACTTTTTGTTCTCAAGAACATAAATTATTTATTATCATACAACCTAAAGAAAAAATATGCCCAAATATTCAATTAAATCAAAATTAGGGGACTTAATGAAAAGTCCAAAGGCTACTTCTGTTTTAGAGAAACATTTACCCGGAATTTCAAAAGATCCACAATTAAAAAAGGGATTTAAAATGACCTTACAATTTATTGCTAAAATGCCGGGTTCTGGGTTTCCCAAAGAAAAGCTACCCGATATTGATGCTGATCTTCAAGCGATAATTGAAGATGACACAGAACTTTCACCCACTGCACTTGAAGATGCTGCTAAACCTCCTTCCTCAACACCAACCTATGTTTCAACATTGACAGCTTTAAAAAATCCTATGAAAAGGCTAGAAGGAAAAGTGGTGGTTCTTACAGGTGCTAGTGCTGGTTTAGGAAAACAGATTTCCATCTGTTTGGCTCAGGAAGGAGCAAAACTAGCTATATGCGCCAGATCTATGGACAAGCTGATGACTACCGCAGAACTCTGCAGAGCGGGAAGTGCTGAGGTACTGGCTGAAAGATGCGACGTCTCGATACATGAAGATTTGAAGAAATTTATAGATAAAACAGTAGAACGATTCGGTACCATCGATATATTGGTTAATAATGCCAATTTCGAAGCGGACAGAAAACTTTTCCTCGATCAGGATATAGAAATGTTGGACAAGGCTTTTCACACTGGTGTCTACGCCCACTGGCACCTAATGAAATTGTGCTATCCTTACATGAAAGGAAAATCCTCCTCCATCATTAATTTCTGCTCCGGTACTTATCAAGTGGGGCTTGATTTATATGCTTCCTATGCTGCCGATAAGGGAGCAATCCGTGCCTTGTCCATGGTTGTCGCCAGGGAGTGGGGGGTTGATGGCATTCGGGTGAATACAATAAGTCCTGTCGCTATTACCGACACAATTATGAATAAACTCACGCCGGAATACTCTGAATGGGTCAAGGAACAGATGAAGGATAATGCAATGCAGCGGGTTGGCGATCCTTATTCGGATGTCGCGCCAGTGGTTGTATTTCTTGCCTCTGACGAGAGTCGATGGATCACTGGCCAGAATATAAATGTTGATGGAGGACAAAGAGAAACAATACACATCTAATCCATACATATTTCTCTACAAGCAAAAGATATCACTAAATATTAAGTTATATCGCCGCATCTTTACGAGCATTATCAGCTTCTCCCCGACTAAGCCTAAGAGTTTTTTTTTTAATAAATTCTCCACGCCAATTACATTTAATAGTGCCCGTGGATACTTCTTTTATTTGAAACATCACCTTACTATTTTTGTATAATGTTGTTTAACCAAGAGTATTGCGGTGCTCCATCATTTATTCAATCCCACTCGATTTCTGTGCTGCCGTGAAATCGCTCAATGATTACTTTCTCTTGCGTGAAGAACTTGAGCGCCTCCAATCCCTGCGCGCGGAGGTCACCGAAGAAACTATCCTTCGCCCCTGCAAACGGGAACCAAGCCATAGGAGCCACGACGCCGATGTTAATACCAATGTTACCGCACTCAATATCTTGGCGAAAGTGGCGGGCAGTTTTACCACTTTCTGTATAAATTGAGACGGCATTACCCCGCGGGTCACGATTGATAAGAGTAATTGCTTCTTCTAAGGTATTGCAATGGTGAAGCAGGACAACGGGTCCAAAAACTTCTTCTTCCCAAATGTACATCCCCGGTTTTGCATTCTCGAGTATGGTAGGTCCGAGAAAATATCCTTTCGGGTATCCTTCCACTTTCACGCCCCTGCCATCAAGCACCATCTTGGCACCCTCTTGGAGACCTTTCGCAAGGTCCCCACAGAGTTTGTCAAGGGATTTTCTAGAAACTACGGGGCCAAGAAATACGGTTTTATCCATTCCGAATCCGATTTTCAGCTTCTTGGCACCATCAACGAACTTGTTCTTGAAAAACTCGTGAAATTTTGGATCACCAACGGTAACCACAACCTTGCCCGCCAAGCATCGCTGCCCTGCATTCCCAAAGATCGAATTATACAGGTTCGGCAGGGTGTTTTCTACATTCGCGTCTGGCATCACTACAAGGAAATTATGGGCACCACCATGGCATTGAGCACGTTTGCAATGATCCGTTGCTCGTTTATAGATAACTTTAGCGATGGGTGTAGATCCAACACTAGAAATTCCCTTAACATCAGTGTGGTCAATGAGAGCAGTAGCTACATCAGCTCCCCCATGAATCATATTAATAACACCGGGAGGAAATCCCGCTTGATCGATGAATTTAAACACTAATTGCATTGCTAAAGGTGTTTGCTCATTGGTCTTGATAATGTAAGTATTGCCTGCGATCACCGCCCATGGCCAGAACCAAAAGGGAATCATGAGGGGAAAGTTAAAGGGCGGGATCATTGCAAATACACCTAATGGGTATCTAATCGAATATTCGTCAATACCCGTAGCAATACTCTCCATATATTGTCCTTTCTGTATTTCAGGACCAGCTAAAGCCGCTTCTATCATTTGATATGCTCTGACAGCTTCCCCGTACGCGGCAGCCCATTCTTTGCCGTGGTTGATGACAATCGCTTCGGACAGGTTATCCATGTGTTCTCTGATGAGAGCATGCAATTTCATGAAAGGGTGAATCCGCTTAATACCTGGTTTATCGCGCCACTTAGGAAAAGCTGCTTTTGCCGCAGCAATTACTTCATTAATTTCTTCGGAAGTAGACTTTGGTACGAGTGCAAGCAATTCATCTGTTGCTGGATTTAGCGCTTCGAAAAATTCTTTTGCCTCCGACGCTACAAATTTACCATTGATGTAATTTTTAAGATTTTCAGTCACGTATTTCACTTTTTATATTAGTTTTTTTATTTTTTGTTAATATAATGCATTAAATTGAGATTATTATAAAAAAAATTGATGTATTTTATTATATTACTTAGTTTAGTAATCTTCAGGGAGTGTTGGGTAGTTTCTATCCCCAATATCATTTGGATCAAAGGCTTCTTTGATCTTCCGTTGAAAATGAAAAATGATCGGTTGCTGGGAGTTCGCAAGGGTATCCCAAATCTTTTCATCCTTGTATCCTAATGAAAGATAGATTGCCTCTTTTCCTGGGGGGATTCCGTTGGAAATAGCATCCGTGATGGCATCTTCCATGTGTTTCGTACCCGCCTTAATTGATTCTCTATCAGCTGGATCATAGGAAACGAACTGTTCAAGTCCTGACCATCCTCCACCTGCAACCGTGCTTCCGCAACCCATAAGTGCATCGCCTCCGCATTGAACGAGGAGTCCCCCTGCCGCATCGCGATATAATCCTTTAATTGCTATAGGTACATATTTTTTAACAAAATCAGGTGTTCCTGGTTGCATCCAGCTTCCGAGATATCCTCCCACCCATACGAAATTAAGGTGTTTATGTCCGAGTCGTTGGAGATATACATTCGTAAATTCCGCCATATCATCTTCACAAAATCTTTTCACTTTCCAACCACCCGTCTCAGCAAGAACTTGATCGAGGATCTTATCCTGAAGTTCAATATCTCTTAAGGAACGCCCTGCTAAAATGATCTGGAATGAAATACGTAATTCTTCGGTAAGCTCTTTTATGTCCGATCTTTTTACCATTTCTTCGATATCGTTTAAAGTTTTTGTATGGTCGTTTAATATGAGCCAGAGTGCTGGACCTAAATCTGCACCAGCGAGGGTGAATTGGCGGTGAAAAATATATCCGATTTCATTATCATAAATTTTATAATAAATATCAGCCCAGGCGTCCCATGATGGCACAGCCAGAGTATAAACCCTGAAATTTTCATGTATTGGTAAGCGGTAGGCTGGTAATGTACCCCTCACGTTAAATTCCTTGGGACCTGGCCAGTGAGAAAGTTTAATAGCACATTTAGTATAAACCCCTAACCCTCCTCGAGAGCCAAGAAAACCCCTGCAGATGCCCCTGATACTTGGACCTGGTCCTTCGCTACAAAACCAGCCATCCCCTGATCCAAGAGATCCAGTTCGTATGATTTCTCCACTGGGTGTTACCCATTCCATTCCGAGTACATTATCTGAATTATGTCCCATCCAATAAGTGCTTGGTCCCATACCTGCGTAGGCACAGGCGCTGGCAACGATTGATGTAGATGCACCCGCTCCAATGATATTGATATTGAGCCCTCGCTTCATGACTTCAGCTTGGAGCTGTGCACAAATTACATACGGCTCAACAATAGCAAACATGTTTTTTTCGTCGATTTCCAATATCCGATTCATCCTTCGAAGATCAACTTGAAGTGTATCATCTTCATCTTTAATAGGGCCAGCCCAGTGATACCACCCTGTTGAGATAGGCTTAATCTTCATGTGATATTTATTGCAGACCATGGTGATTGCTTGCACTTCTTCAGTGCTCGCTGGCATAATTACCGCGACTGGCCTTGGCATGTAGTGGCTTTGCTCAGGCCTGACGAGTTCCGCTAGCCATTGAAAAGCATATGAATCTTGGATTGATGGATCATCTGAAATATAATCAGGACCAACAATATCTTCTAGGTCTTGATATGCACTTTTTAATAGAGTCATTTAAAAATCCTCCTTTCTTATAGCTTTATAAACTAATTCTATAACATCAAATACCTTCATATTTGTATCACCTTCCTTCATGGCGTCGATAAAATTCCTCTCGCACCACGGGCAGGCACTTATAATAGCCTCTGCACCAGTGCTCGAGGCTTCCTCGATCCTCTCATTAGCGGTCCATGTAAAAAAATCAGGATAGGCTTCTTTTACGCCGCCTCCAGCTCCACAACACCATGCTGCTTCTTTTATTCTTTCCATTTCAACCAACTCCAATCCAGGTATTGCCCTAAGAATGTTCCGAGGGGGTTCATATATCCCATTAGCGCCATTGTATCTAGGCTTCCGCGGTTCATATATAACAACCTGGCCGAATATCTTTTTTTCTTTTCCTTTCCAGGGAATGTATGGTTCACCCTGCCTCCCTAGATAACAAGGATCATGGTAGGTAACTCGCATGGGAACCGAGTTCTTGAACTCAAGTTTTCCTTGTTTTATAAGTTGATCAATAAATTCAACCATGTGCAGAACCTTTATTTCAGATCCAATTTCAGGATAAAGTCGTTTGAATGTATAGTAGCAATCAGCACAGGGAGTTACTACTGTTTTTACTCCTGCGTTCGTCCAATCCTTTATATTTTTCGTAGCGGCTGTAACGAAATCTTTTTTATATCCAATGTTAAATGCCCGTCCACCACAACAATTTTCCTCTTTTCCTAATATACCAAAATCAACACCTGCTTCCTGTAATATTGACACAGAAGCTTTGGCTACATGGTTCAGATCGTTATCATAAGAATATCGGCACCCTGCATGAAAGACGATCTCTGCTTTATCCTTCGAAAGATCCCTTAGGTTAAGACCATCCGCCCAATCTCCCCGCTTTGTCTTTACCTTGTTAAGCATGTTATTCTGTGTTCGAAATCCTTCCATCACAGATTTGTGTTTGGGAACTGCATGCCCCTCTTCTACCAGTTTAAATCTTAATTCACGCAAAGCAGACAATGGTTCCATGTCAAAACGGCACATCTTGCAGGTAACGTCACAGCTCCCGCATAGTTGGCATTTAAAAACGGAATCTATTACCCTATCTGTAACTTCGATTCTATTATCCAAGAGGGATAGCGCTGTTACCAGCCTCCCACCAGCAGAATAAGAATGGAAGTGATTATAATCTACGCTTGGACACCCTTTTGAAAATCTCCAGCTTTTCATTAAATCGAAAGGTATCCACTTACAATAAGAGCAACGCGTGCATCGCAGCGCGTCAGCACGATAATTTAGCAGTGTCATAAAATATTCCTCCTTATTATTATAGGGATTTAAAACAAAGTTTTCCCGGATTCATTATATAATTTGGATCGAAAATTTTTTTAATTTTACGTAAGACCATTGTACTCTGTGCATCTCGGTTATATACAAGATTCGCCCACATTCCGTAAGGACGTGAAAAATATGCTCCATGTTTGATGAGTTCTTCACTAACCTTGGAATATAATTCTTTTATTTTGGTCAATTCCTTTAGATCATTCGGATTAAAAGGTAGGTTGAATTCACAATGGTTTGAAACACCCTGATGCTGAGGTTGTATATAAATACCAATATCTGAGACCGGGTAGTTTAAAGAGTTCGCTGTTTCATTCATTATTTGTATATAATGTGGTACTTTTTCTAATGTTGTTAAGAAAAAAATATCTTCGCATCCACCTTTATATTTCAATTTCCAATATGGTTCAGTTGAGGGATTGAGAATTGTATCAATCATCTCTTTATTGGAAATTCCCACAATTTCAGATTGTAAATTCAATCCATATTGTTGAACAAGATCTGTTAGATCCTTCTCCTGAACATCGATTTTTTCGTCAGGAAGAAGAGCCCGACCGCTTATTCCAATAATCATGACCCACGGAGGTAATTTTTCTTTCAAGTCTCTGACCTGATCACTATTTCCCAGCATCGTAGCAAGTAATTTATTATTAGCTAATAACAGCTCGTCACCAAGGCGTAGCCTCTGGAGGCGATATGAAAAATCCATTAAGTCCTCAAATTTATTTGCAGAGATGAAGAATAATTTACGAATACTGGGAAGTACTTCGCATTTTACTGAAGCCCAAACAACTATTCCTAAAGAACCTTGTGCTCCGGTGAGCAGTCTCATGAAATCAGTTGCATTCGGTCCTCTCGGATCAATCGGAATGTGTCCTGCATTCCATTGTTCATCCAGAGAATAGGATCCATTCCCTGCATGGCCTGTATAACTAATATCTCCACATCCCCATACAACCCCACAGTTTCTCAAGGGTTCTGGTAGCGAATAATTATATCGCGATATTAATGTGGGTTGGCGTTCGAGAAGGCTCGCAATGACAGACTTGTTTCCCCGAGGAAGGAGCGGCATAGTGACACGTAATCCATATTTTACGAGTTCTGGCTGAATCTGACTATAGGTAACGCCTGGTTCGATGATAATGATTCTATTTCTTCGGTCAATGCGGAGGATCTTATTCATACGGCTGAGATCTACGATAATACAACCTGGAGCGCCTGGTACAGTATCTCCATAAAAATGTGGAGGACCTGAACTTATAGGAATGAGTGGTGTTCCTTTTTCATTGGCCCATTTGGTTAACATCTTAATTTCATCAATATCTTTTGGTTTAACCACAAACTGGGGTTTTATTGGCAAAACAAAACTAAGATCTTTAGCATAGGCTTCTAGTGTTTGAGGGTCGTCGAAAACATATTCTGCGCCAACAATTCTATCTAGATGCTCTTTTTTTTTCTCCATTTTTTACTTCCTCACCCATGTATTTTTTTTTTTAAATTTTAGAATGAAAGCTTCTACTTCTGTGATATGATTACTCATCTCCGTCATAGCACGATTTGAATCCCCCTCAACAATAGCTTTATATATTTGTTCATGCCTATTCAGGATAGAGGCGTTCATTTCTTTATCCGGAATTATTTCCGATTTTTCATCCACCATCACGGATTCAATTAAGTTTACTATTAAAATAAGCAGCGGATTTTTTGTACTATTTGCAATCTCGCAATGGAAATTCAGATCAGATTTGAATATTTCAGGAGAAAGAGCTTTAGAGCTGTGTTCTTTTTTGCTTAAATCAATAAGAACCTTTAATCTATCCTTCTCTATATTTCCCATAGATTCAGCCGCTACGCCAGCTGCGTATGACTCTATTACTTTTCTCATATCAGTAAGATGATGGATCGAAAGCTTTTTAAAATAGAGGAAATTAGCCATTAGCCCTATGGCTATCTGGCTATCCATTTCAAGAATTTTTGATCCTCCCTCCTTCCCCTTTTTGATTTCTATTATACCGATAAATTCAAGAGCCCGAAGTGCTTCACGTAAGGTTTGCTTGCTTACATTGAACTGTTTTATGAGCTCATTTTCAGAAGGAAGTATATCTCCAGGAGCCAGTTTGCCCTCGAATATCTGTTTACGAATCTGGGATATTATCTGTAGCGAAGCCTTATTAGGACGAATAGAATCAAACACTTTTATTTCCAGTTTATTATTTTTTTTAATTATTAT
>DXJM01000225.1 GCA_019057355.1 Promethearchaeota archaeon
AATGAGGTGAATTACATATTAAATGTTAATAGTAGTGGTAAAAATGAGTTTTTAAGGATTAAAACCTATAATCTAATAATATGCAATTATACACTGATTATGATACCTATCAGATACACGCCTTCTGGTCAAGGGAAATAACCGATTTAATTGAGAAAATGACGGGTGGCTTAGGAAAAAGCTACGCTGGACAACACGACTTGGTATTAGGCTTCATTAACGACACTTTATTTGGAGGGAAGGGGGAATTTAACAAGGAATTTAGGGTGAAGGGAAAGAAATATCCCGACCTGAAGATCTCCGTGAAGGAAGCCGAGAGAGAATTTGAGATCGTGGAATTGAAAGTCCACACCAGTCAGATAAAATACTTGAGGGCTGAATTAAACCAGCGAGACAAGATATTTTCCACCAGCGACCACCTGTATTTTAGTTACTTACTACAGGTAAGGTCAAAACAAGAAGACAAACCTATATTAGAGAGAACTTGCATATATTATTTAGTCATCATTAAGATTCCAAAAAAACCGGAACTTATCCCTATAAACGAGCTGATAGGTGAAATAAGAATGGGCACCAAGGATTTTACGGAAAAATTAAAGGAAAAAAGCGGAATTGACGAGGAGAAGGAGGAATTATTAGGCGTAGATAATATTATTAAGGCGGTCGATTTAGAAAGGAAGCTCAGCGAGAAAGAATACCTATTAAAAGAAGAGAGAAAACGACATAAAGAAGAAATCAAAGAAAAAGAGAAACAACTAAAAAAGAAAGACAAGGTTATTGAAGTAAAAGACAAACAATTAGACCAGAAAGACAAGGAAATAGAGCGTCTGAAAGCTCAATTGAAAGACAAATAGACTTTCCATATTTTTGTAGGAATAACTTACTTTTTTCATAACACCCCCCTAGTTCATTCTGTGCGGCGATAAATGGAGCGATATCGCATTATCCTACATATTTAGGGAAAAAAATAAAAAGAAGTATTATGGTGTTAGGTATTCAATTTTTCCAGGTTTATGATTCTTAATTTTTTCCTGCAATTCATTCAAATAGAATTTTCTATCTTCCTTCCAAAAATCAGGCCAGATTTCTATTTCATAATCAAGAGCGGAAGCTTCTAAGATATTATCTCTTATTGTATCTGGAATTTCGGCTCCCGATAATAACACAAAATATCCTAATACTTGATAAGCTAATCGTTTCTCAGATAAAGTTTTAATAGTTCCTTCATAAGCATCTATGAATCCAAACACCTTATTTAAATTCTTTTCAAAAATTTTTCTTGTGAGCTTAGTTTTTTTGGGATTTTCTTCATTATCTAAGAAGTCTCCAAGATCTAAATTTAATAAATAATTTTGCTCCGTAAATCAATTTGAAAACTTCCCTCTAATATTGCTGGTCCATCTGTACCCATAATAATCTATCTATTAATTATAAATAATTTATTCAATAGGATGCCAAGCAAATAGATCAAATCTTACAATATCAACAATAAGATTATCATCATAATCAATGGTAAAGTAATATGGATTAAGACGATCAATTAGAAAGACTCCATCTTGAGTTTTTAATGCCGAATAATGTTTTAGAATTAAATTTGGTTTATATCTCAACCATTCTCTTGCTATATCATCAGGGCAATCTTTAATGAATTCACCTTTAATTCGCTTGAATTCAGAGGATATGGTAACTATTTCAACCATAGCAAATACTAACACTTTAATTCGTTGATCTTGATAATCTTTTAAATTAAACCTTTTAAAATCAAATAATTCAATCTGCAGACCACTTTTGAGTTGCCCTTCTACTAAATATTGATATATTCTATTTGAATAAGGATCTCTAGCATAAACTTTTACATTTTTAACTAAAAACTCCAAAATTATACTTCTCCAATGAAATTTGTTGTAGTAAATAACATATCCGCATCTTCATAATCTGATATTCTCCAGGCTGTTATGATATTATTATAATCGCCAAAAACAACAGTTAAATATTGTTCTTTCCCATAAATATCAGAAAAACCCATTTCATATATTATTACCCCATCTGCATTTAATCGACCTATCTTAGTATTTATAGTATTCATAATTGTATCTACTAAATCAAAAACATCCATTTGCCATCTCTGAAATTGATTCTTCCAATGTCCTAATAAAATGTGAATTAGACCAAATTCATCATTACCTATCTCTAAAGGAGTGTATAATGTCTCAATCCGTCCATTTTTATCTACCATAACTCTTCTCTTAGCCATTTTAATTACATCATTTTCGTTAAAATTGGGATGTAGAGGTTGTTGTTTCATATATTGATTGAGCATTGTTTTAAACTTTCCACTTTTTCCTTCCTTAAACTCATTGGTTAATCTTACTAAAAAGCTTTTATAGGATTTTGAGTGTGGTCCGGGATAATTTTTAATATATTCAATTAATTTCTGATGCATGTCTTGCCTTGTTGTTAAATCTTCTTTTATTTTAACCATTCCATGAGCATTGACATAAAGGATTTTTCCTTGTTCTACAAGAATCAATAATCTAACAAGATCTGTTTTCGATAAAATAACTTTACCAATAATATTCTCCTTAGAAACATAATTAACATCTATATCAGGATTTGTATCGGGATTTAATCCTTGGGTTACATAACAAGTCTTGCCATCAACATTTTTAAGTCCAAGAATCATATGTACGACTTTTATACCATCCTCATTTTTAAAAAGAATAATATTTCCTTCGTTATAACTAGTAAAAGCTCGAACTCTTTTAGCTGTAACAATATCATTTTCTTTTAAAAATGGATTCATAGAATGTCCGATGATTTCTACCAGAAAATAGCCTTTAATTTTATAGCTTAAATCAGATATCTTACTTTTAATAGAACTTAAAGCATTCTTTATCGTCGTTTTTATTTGGCTTCCAAACGAAGTTTTTTGATCGGAATTCTTTCGTAAATCGACCTGCGTATTTACCTTTTCATTCTGCTTTTCATCAAAATCGCAACAAGATTTAAATATCCTCGAACTATATGTCTCATAAAATGCTCTGTGAGACGAAAAATGGAAAATAAAAAAT
>DXJM01000226.1 GCA_019057355.1 Promethearchaeota archaeon
TTCTTTGTTTAGGTGATTCTTTAACGGCGGGATATCCTGGATATGATCCTTCCCATGATGGAATTTCCCAAGGGTATGGTAATTACAATTCACAATATGAATATTGGCTTAAAAGAGAATGTTTAGAGTTTATCAAAAAGAAAGGAAATGGACTTTCTAATGAAATTGTTGATGGATTACTTTTTATTAATAAAGGAATTCCAGGAGAATTAACACGTGATTTATTAGGGCGAATTCATATCAATCTAGTAAATCACTTGCCGAAGCCAGAATATTCCATAATCATTGGAGGGACTAATGATTTAGGATGGGGGATTAATAATAGTGAAATTTTCGAAAATATCAAAAAATTACATTCTATTTCTCGGAAGAGTGGCATAGTTTCAATCGGATCCACGATACCTCCAATAAAAATGGAACAATCGAGTGGAGATTATCATGGACGAAAGATCAATCTCAATGAAATTTTAAGGGAGTATTACCAAAAAAATAACATTCCCTTCGCCGATCTCTATAATGGAATGATGGATGAGGGTGGAAATCTAAGAAGAGAATATAGTTACGTGGATGGGCTTCATTTTTCAGTAGAAGGATACAAGAAAATGGGATTGGTCATTTTTAAAGATGCGATTAAAAAAATAATTGATTTATATTAATAATTAAATAAATTCTAAATAATAGTGAAACCTGAATTAAAAAATCAATTTGAATGGTTGGGAGAATGGAGGAATGAAAATGGGTCTCCAATACCTCACGTCATTTTTGGAGGGGGAGATTTCGCTGCTATTGGTTCAATGGGAACGACGGGTGTTGTTAGAACTGATGAAGGACTCGTAATTTTTGATTTACCAATAAGAGAACAGGGATTAAAAGCTTTTAAACGAGTCAGAGATTTTTCAGATAAACCAGTAAAATACATTATCTATTCTCATGGTCATTTCGACCATTGTTTTGGATACAAGCCCTTCATCGAAGAATGCAAGGAAAAAGGATGGGACTTCCCCGAAGTCATTGCCCATGAAAATCTCATTCCACGATTTGAAAAGTATGAAATGTTAGATGAATATCACGACTGGATTAATTCAATGCAATTTTCCTCCATCGTCAAGAAATCTGGAGTGAATGCTCATAAAAATCTCAAGCCAACAATACTGATGCGCGATCAATATCGTTTCACGCTCGGGCAATACACTTTTGAATTATTTCACGATAAAGGTGAAACGGATGATTCAATCTGGTTATGGATACCTGAAAGAAAAGTAATATTTGCAGGAGACCTTGTCCAGATAAGTTATCCAAACGTGGGTAATCCTTACAAAGTTCAGAGATATCCCAAGCACTGGGCGCTTGCCATGGAAAGAATGTTAGAAAAAAATCCAAATTATCTCGTCTTAGGACATGGAAGACCCATATTAGAAAAAGAAAAGGTAATTGATATCTTGTCAATAACAGCAGAAGCGATGCATTTTGTCCATGATGAAGTGGTAAAAAGATTAAACCAAGGAAAATGGTTTGAGGAGATTTATCATGAGATGCTTGATATTTATCCCGAAAAATTTGAAAACCATCCTTATTTAAAACCCTTGTATGGATGCTATCGTTTTGCCATTCATGCAACCTATCGTCTTTATCACGGGTGGTATGACACGGGAAATCCAACAAATTTATTCCCTTCAAGATCTTCTGAAATCGCTAAAGAACTCTTGAAAATAGCAAGTCAAGAAAAATATCTTGAACATGCAAAACAACTCCATGGCGAAGGAAAACTCCAGTTAGCTATCCATATTCTTGATGTCATCATTAATGCTGGGCAAGAATCATGCGATGAAACTACATTTAGAGATACACTCCAGTTAAAACAGAGAATTCTGAAGCGAAAAGCAGAAGAAGAACCATCTTTAATAGCTACTAATATCATAAATAATGAAGCGAACCGTCTTAAACATCATTTAAAAGAGATGGCAAAAAAGGAAAAAAATGAAAGTGCCTCGAATGACAAACAAGAACTTTGATCAATTGAGAGAGACACGTGTTTACTGTTTTGCTTCTTTTTAATACATAAATCATTCTATTTTTCGATGATGAATCGCAAACTTAACCTTCAAAATCATTTCGGGAGCCCATTAACGTAGTAGTTTCCTCGATCCAGGCACTCAAATCTGGATCGATTCTACAATACGTTACAATTTTATCGAGATCTTTTAACCTGCTGAAACTGCACTCAACAATCAAATCCCACCCTCCATATACTGGGGTGACATATGTAATTTTCCAATCATCACCTTCTTCGGTTGATGCTTTGCCTTTTAATTTTTTAACAATATCCCATTCTTTTCCAATAGTTTTCAATCGGATTAATATATACCCACGATAATAAATTTTTACCACCATGCTATTGTACATTATCTGATTAGAATGATTGATAATTAAAAATTCTTGGTAATAGCATTTTTTTTTTTTAATAAGAATTTTATTTATTCTTTCATTTGCTAAATATTAAGCTATTTTGATAAAAAACAATTAAATTGATAGAAATATGGAAGATCAGGAGTTAGAGACGTTTTTATGGATTTTCGCGCTTAAAAATTCGGTTAAACATGATAGTGTTCCACAAAAAGGAGCAATAATGAAGATAATCATGGGGGTGTTTCCTGAATTACGGAACGAGGCAAAAAAAATTAGCATAAAATTGGAGAACATCATTCCCATAATTGAGAGCATGAATCATGAAGAACGTAGAAAAAAATTATTAGATTTTGATCCGGAGGCATTAAAACAAGAAGAAGTAAAAGAGGAAGAAAAAGGTTTACCTCCCTTGCCAAATTTAAACAAACATGAAAAAGTAGTAATGCGGCTAGCTCCTTATCCTAGTGGAGCACTACATATTGGAAATGCCCGGATGATTGTTTTAAACGATGAATATATAAAAGAAAATAATGGTGAAATGATATTATTTTATGATGACACTATTGGAAGTCCAAAATCATTAAGAAATAGTCCAAATGCAAAATACATACTTCCAGAAGCGTATACATTGATAAAGGAAGGATTAGAATGGCTTGGGGTGAAATATTCTAAGGTATATTATAAAAGTGATCGCTTACATCTCTTCTACGAGTATTGCGAAAAGCTCATAAAAGATGGAATTGCATATGTTTGTTTTTGTGATGCAAATGAATTTAAAAATAAGTTCAAGATCTTGGGAAAACCTTGTCCACATAGAGAAAGCTCAATAAAAAAGAATCTTAGAGAATGGAATAACATGCTTTCAAGAAAATATACGGAAATGAAAGTTGTCGTACGATTAAAAACAGGGATGGATCAAAAGGATCCCGCATTAAGAGATCAAATTATAATGAGAATTTCAGAAGCAGAACATCCAAGAGTTGGTACAAAATATGTCGTGTGGCCCATGTTAGAGTTTTCATGGGCGATCGATGATCATCTCATTGGGGTAAGCCATATTTTACGAGGGGCTGATCTAGTTAAAGAAGATTTTATTGAGGATTTCATATGGAACCATTTCAATTGGAAAAAAGCTGAATTCATGCATTATGGGAGGATTAAGTTTCCAGACATGAAATTAAGCAAGACAGAAGCAAGAAATAATATTCAAAATGGAATATATGAGGGATGGGAAGACCCAAGAACTTGGAGCCTTCAATCATTGAAAGAGAGAGGTATTAGGCCTAAAGCACTCAGAGAAACGCTCTTAGAAGCGAGACTTTCCATGTCGGGTATCACTTTCGAGGTTAAGAAACTCTATGCTAAAAACCAAGAAATTATCGACCCTATCTCGAACAGGTATTTTTTTGTTGAAGACCCTGTTTCCCTTGAAATAGAGGCCGTTCCTTTCGAAGAATATATTGCAGAACCTCTTTTATTGCCCTCGAATCCTAAAATGGGAAAGCGAATCATAAAAGGCAAGACGGATGAAAATAAAAAGTTACACATGTTTATCGCTTTATCGGATGGGAAAAACATGAAAGTAGGTGAAATTTTGAGACTTAAAGATCTAGCAAATATTCAGATATTATCGATTGATCTTGACAACCAAAAAATCATGGCATATTACCATAGCTTAGAATTAAACCGCGATTATAAGATAATCCAATGGGTTCCAAAAGAAAAAAATGTAAAGGTATCGATTTTAAAACCAGATGGGACTCATACATGGGGGTATGGAGAAATAAATCTTTTAAAAATACCCCTAAACAATGTGATCCAATTTGAGAGATATGGATTTGTAAATCCAATAAAAATAGAAGATAACGAGCTAAAATGCTATTTCACTCATTAGGGATTCTGAATTTAATAAAAAAATTCTTATGGAAGAAAAGTTATATTCTATTATAGACATGAATGACAATCTAAAGGTGCCCAAAGATAAAAAATGGAAATATTGCCCAAATTGTGGGCAGGAAATCCCTAAGATCCAATATATTAAATATTGTATTAAATGTGGGCTAAACTTTTCACTTGTAAACAAAAAAGACATGTTTCATTCAAATGAAATAATAATTTCCTCTCAACATGAAGGATTTCTGCTTCAAAGAGATGATCATAAGTTATCAGATGAAGAAATATATGATACCAAGGATCGTCAGTTATGGGGGATCGGAATTTCCATAGTTTTACCCGTACTTTCCTTAATTTTAATGACAATAATATCTGTTGTATTCATGATAATCTACATTTTTGCCAATTTCAACCTTTTCACGGTTGATATTGATGTACTATATACAATAATTGAAGAGATTTACCTAGATAATAATTTCATGATACTCCTTTCTGTTTTAGAATTAATATTTATAATCACCCCTCTTATCTATATTAAAAAATACTTAAAAAAACCAAGTCTAAAAAATAGGTTAGCATTGCTTGGTTTTACTACAAAAGGA
>DXJM01000019.1 GCA_019057355.1 Promethearchaeota archaeon
ACATCATTATATCATGACACCCAAAGAAATTACAAAAGTAGATATAACTGAGGATGTTTTTAAAGATCCGAATGAATTAATAAAAACAATAGAAACTCATTATCCAATTAACTATACAAAAGTAATACAGACATATGTTTTAGAAGATCGCAAATTAGAATTAGTCTTAGAACGTCAAGGTACAAGATACCTTAACGGAAAGATAGTTTGGATTGGAAATAAAAAAGAGGATAGTAAAGGAACAATTTTTTGTATTGATACAAAATCTGAATTAAAACAGATTAATCCATCACCAGAAAATACGGAATCCATATTATTTGATATAAAAAAAGACACGATCAAAATAGCGACTGAATCAAAAGCTAAATGTTCTGTATGTGGTAAATCCATCGAGATTTTTGATGAATGGGCAGGTTGCCCCATTTGTGAAGCGAAAGCCCATAAAGATCATATTGTAGATTGGATAAAAATGAAACATTCTTGTCCTGTATGCAAAAAAGCGCTGAATGTTTCTTCCACGGGAATGATTTATTACGAATAAGCGCTAAATTTGATTTATTTTTTTTAACTCTTCAATATTTATTGAACCATCATATAAAGCTGTTGCAATGATAACTCCAGCGAATTTTTCCCTTTGAAAGATCTTTATTTCATTAAGATCTTTAATACCACCACCTACAATAAAATTTCCATCATATTTTTGACGAATATCAAAATATAATTGAGAATTAGATCCTTTTTTTTGTCCTACTCTGTGCAAATCTAAAAGTATATAATTATTAATACCCAATTTTTCGATTTTTTCTATGACCTCTAGGGGATTTTTGTTTTTAATTTCATTGATATTTGATATCAACTTTCCATTATACATGTCAATACTTAAAATGATTTTATTTTGTTCAAATATTTTCAAAGCATTCTCAATAACTTTAAAGGTTTTAATTGTTTCCAATCCTAAGATTAGACTTTTCAATTTTAATTGCTTATAGAGATGTAGATCCTTAACATCAATAATTCCAGGATCCAAAATTAGGTTTACATCTAGTTCTTCTATAATTCTTGAAATTAAGGATATATTAGGTTTTTTTCTCACAATTGAATCTAAATCCGCAATATAAATATCATTAAACCCATATTTCTCACTCAATATGGTGATTATATCATAGGGTTTTGTTGTATCAAATAATTTTGATCTTAAGGGGCAATATTCAGTTCTTTTTCCTTTAACAGCGTGAACTACTTCTGAATTTAAAATATCAATTACCGGAATTATTTTAAAAAGGATCATCTTAAATTTAAAGGATTAATATTAATTAACTATCTAGACCATATGATTAAATATTTAATAATTCTTAAAACTGTAAGAGCCTTAAATTTTTAAAAAGATCTGTCGTTGTTAATTAATAACTCAATAATTTACTTTTTAAAGTATTGTTTCTAAATTATGTTGATAAAATAAAATTTGATTTTTAAGGTGAACATTCATTAAAACAGGCATGTATGTTAACAAAATTGTTGAAAAAACCGGACTGAACAAAAAAGATATTGAGGATTTAGTTGAGAAGAAAAAAGAAGAATTAAAAGGGTTGATTTCAGAGGAAGGAGCGTTATTTATAATAGCAAAAGATTTAGGGGTAGATGTAAGAGAAGAAAATAAGGAATTGTTATCTGATATTGATATAAATATATCTGACATAAAAGCAAACATGAAAAACCTTACTTTAATCGGGAGGATTAAGGATGTATATAATATTAGAAATTTTAAAAGAAAAGATGGAAGTGATGGGCATGTTAGCTCGTTCCTTTTACATGACGATACAGGTGATATTAGGGTAGTGTTATGGGATGATCATGTTAATATTCTGAACGATAAAAATTTTGTTAAAAATGAATTAGTGAAAGTTATCAATGGATATGCTAAAGAGGGAATCGATAACAAAATAGAGGTCCAACTTGGTAGATTAGGGCGAATAATTCTTGCTCCCGAGGATGTTGACTTAAAAAAATTTCCAAAAGTTAAAGATGAGCCTGTCCAAATAGGAAGTATCAATCTAAATCTAAGAGCCTTGACATTAGAAGGTAAAATTATGCAAATATTTCCTCCAAGTGAATTTGAAAGAAAAGATGGAGGTATAGGCCGGATTAGTTCTATAATATTTATGGATAACACGGGAACAATTAGAATATCCTTCTGGAATGAAGATATTAATAAATTGGAATCGTGTAAAGCAGGAGATAGCCTTTTTATTAGTGGTTTAATTCCAAGACTGAATAATCTCGATAAAAAAACTATTGATCTCCATGCAAATCGAAATACAATTGTTAAAAAAGTTAGAAAGGATCTCCAATTAGAAAATAATATAATTGAAAAAATTGAGGAACTGCAAAAAAAACAAAATGGCATTGTTTCATTTAAGGGAATAGTGAGTTCTATTGACAATTTGAAAACGATCTCCCTTAAAACAGAAGAAGTTGTGCAATTGTTAGGTTTTACTATTAGTGATGACACGGATTACATTAGAGTGACTTTATGGCGTGAGAAAGCAGAAGAATTTTCAAAAGTATTAAAAAAAGGGGCTGGGATCTACCTTAAAGATGTATTGATAAAATATAGTAGTTTCTCAAACAGAAATGAGGTATCTTTTTTTAGCGATTCATCCTTAGAATTAATTGAGTTTAAGATAAAAAATATAAAACTCGGTAATAATGAAGGTAACAAACCTAAAAAAGAACTCACGGGCAATTATACAAATATAAGTTTAATCAATACCGCAGGAATATACGAAGTAAAGGGATTTATCGCTAAGGAAATTAAAAATATTACGATATATGAATCTTGTTCAACATGTTTTAAAAAAATCAGCAATTGTAACTGTGAAGCTAAAAGCGAGACGATACTAAGGATGATTGTTAATCTAATTATTAATGATGAGAGCGGTACAATAAGAACAACGTTTATTGGTGACATGGCGGAAAAGATAATTGGAGTTGATACTGTTTCAATTTTTAAAATGAAAGAAACTCCAGATTTTGATTTATTAGTGGAAAAAAAATCTTCTGAACTCTTAGGAAAAGATCTAATCATACGTGGGAGGGCAAAATACAGTGAATTTACATCTTCATATGAATTAATTGCTGATAATTTTCAAGAAATGAACATAATGGATGAATTAAAAAAAACGGTTGAAGAATTGGGAATTTAAATATTTCTATAGCTGATTTTTTTTTTTCAAGAAGTTATTAAACAGATATTATTATAATTATCTGGATTATTGATCAATTGGTTGAAAATATCTAAGATTTCTTCTTTAGAGAATTCACTCTCATAAATATTAAAAGGCCATATTCCTAAAATATCAAGATCCCCTTCTTTTTTTTCACCAGCAATTAAAAATCCTTCTTTTTTTCTACCTTTTTTTAATGTATATAACACAACATAATAATCTAAATAATTAAGTGCTTGAGTATCGCTTCCTATCGCAAAAACATTATCGATATTTTCAAATATATGGATAATTGAATTCTTTTTTTGGATATTCTTAAGTTCTGATACCACGTAATGAGGAACGGTAATTTTTTTTATTGAGTTGATTTTTCTAAAAGTAAGAATTAAATCAAGATTATTCCTTTCATTTAATCCTTTGAAAATTACTTTATAATTAATATTATTCATCATATTATCATGAAATAAACTTTTTAATTTTCATTTATTCTCCTTAATGGAGTTACCTTGTTTATAGGTATTCAAAATTTAGTCCACAATCTCTTTAATTGTAATATTTTCTTCTGGAAATCCTAAATCAACCAAAAATTTTTTGAGTTTAAATTTATGATCTCCTTGTAATTCTACTTCATTTTCTTGAACAATTCCTCCCGAAGCGCATTTTTTTTTTGCTTCAGTTAAAATTTCTTTAAGATTTGCTTCAAAATGACCTTCAAAAGTTATCACCGTCACAACACGACCCCATTTTCTACGATCATTTGATATTATTATTTGTTGTTTATCAGCACTTAAACCGTCACAGATACATGGTTCTTTTGGAAAACTGCATATTGCACAAATTTCTTCGTCTTTAATAGGCTACATTCACGACCTTTCCATTTATTAATA
>DXJM01000227.1 GCA_019057355.1 Promethearchaeota archaeon
ATGTATTCTATAAAAGATAATGAAGAAGATAAAACACTTTATAAAGAATCAGATTTAAAGAAGAGAAGTGTAGTAATCGGATCTATAAATAAGGATGGTTTAAAACCAGGGAATATCTTTAATTTAAACACTGATTTTTATAGAAAAATTGATTTTATTGATCTAGCCCAAATAAGAAATACTCTTAAATTCATTGAGAAAAATCCAAATAATGCTAATTTGGAAGATAGATTAAAAAAAATTAATGAAATACTTAATAATCCTAATTATTCAACAAATTATGCAATTTTTCGCAGTGCTTGTTATTTTAAAATCATTTTTCTTCATGATCTAAAAAGATATGATGAATGCCTTGAGTTGTTCAAGAAATATAAAATAACCAAAATAACTAAAGAAACTTGTGGTGTCTTTAATATAAAAGCTTATTGTATTGCCAATAAAGGAGATTTCAAGGATGCTCATGTCATAATTGATAAGGTATTAAAAATTGTTGATCAAGATGATTATCATAAAGCGTGTTATTTAGATTCAAAAGGAGATTTCTATAAAATGGAAAGAAATTATACTGAAGCTATTAAATATTATAAGAAGTCCTTAGAAATAGAAGAAGCACCCCCTTTCCCATTTCATAAAGAGACTAAAAATAAGCTATATGAATGTGAAAAAATTCTACTGGAGGATGTCTAGGGATATGAGGAATTGAATCAGGTATATATAATTTCCATATTTATCTAACAAATACTAAAACTTTTTGATAGAAGTTCCGATTTAACCAACCACTCTATTTCTTGTTTTTCCCATTATTAATATTTAAATAGTTCTTAATCCCATATTTTAGTTCTTAATCACCACTAGTAAAAATCCAAATTATTTAAGGTGGAAAATCTATTTAATCAACAACGGCTTTCCCTTCTTCTTTTCCTTTTTCTTTTTTCTTCTCTCTTTTCCTACTTTCCCTGTCCTATCCCCCATCTCCCGGAATCTTACTCTCCACGCCTCCGTCAATCCCTAAAAAGGAGAAAAAGAGGGGGGTGGCAGTAGTTGGTTTATTTGAACTAATAATCTTGAATTTCCTTATCTTTCATAAGCTATATGATCTATTTCTTGAAGAATTTCGGGTATCTCACGAACGTTATAGGTTAGTTCACCTATGTTTTAAATTAAGTAAAATTATTATGATCTATAAGTCAACTTACTTATTTTTTTAGGGAATAAGTGATATATAAATCAGATAGTCGAGTAGGTCGGGATCATTACTGATCCTTTCCCCTCTAAGAACCGTGCGTGCGCCTTTCAACGCACACGGCTCAAGCAGAGAGTTCCAATCGTGTCGCCACGTACCTTTTCACTGTTCTGCGTCACCACGTCCCAGTTACTTGAGTCAAGCGATTAAATATCGATGGATTGAGGTTTATTCATGTCATGGCATGCCTGATTTCTTCGTATCTCCTTCTTTTCCAATACTCTTTAACATGAGGGGTTGGATCTAAAGGAGATTTATCACCTACTATAAATTTATACTTTAATCTCTTGATATCACTTGCTTCCATTAATGTATATCCTGTCTTAGCAACTCTAAACGTCCATTTTCTATTACCTATCTTTTCGTAGTATTTGTCATATATCCATCGTTTTCCCTTTCCGTTGTTTTCATGGCGTCTTACTGCCCAACGCCATATTTGTTGCTGGAGTATCGTATCTACTCTTGAAAATGCGTGATACGCATCAGAGAATCTATAATACATTGCCCATCCTCTAATCATTGGGTTGAGCATGGCTATAAATTTTCCCTGTTCCATTTGTTTATGAGACCAAATGATTAATCTCATGTGATTTAGGAATTTCTTCACGCGTTCCTTCTGCGGTTTAACGTAGAGTTTTTGCCTCGGTTGTTCTATTGTAAAACCCAAGAAACTGAATCCCTGTCTTTTATCAGTTATTCTTGTTTTCTCTCTCTTCAAGAATAATCCCCGTTCTCTTAAGAATTTCGCTAGTTTAGGGATTATTCGCTTCATTGTTTCTCTTGATCTTGATAGTACTATGAAATCATCCGCATATACCACGGCGATTCCATCCTTTCCTATTGCTTGCTGTAATCCATGTAACGCTATATTAGCAAGAATAGGACTTATGGGACTTCCTTGGACTATCCCTTTGGAGGTTCGAAATTTCTTTCCTTTATCTATAATCCCTGATGTTAAGCATCTTTGTATTACGGCATGGAATACATCTAATTTATCTAAGATTATATCGTGTTTTATATTTTCAAAGAATTTATGAATGTCAGCATCTAAGATTACCCGATTACCTTTCCGCAATTCAAGGTAAATCCTCTGTATTGCGTCTTGTGTACTCCTTCCGGGACGAAATCCCATGACATCAGGACTTAATAGTGCCTCCCATTTTGCCGTGAGAGCGAAAGAAATTATCGTGGTCATTATCCTATCCTTGATAGTCATTAATCCCAAGGGTCGTAATTCAGTCTTAGAGGTGTTTTTCTTTCCTTTCTTTTGTAACTCTTTTCTCCAATTTTCAGGAGTCTTTGGAATATAGTGTCTTAATACGGGTTGAAATTTATACGTTCTATAGTCAAATTTTTCATTGCTTAATTCCATTCTCTCTTTTGATGTTAAATAAACTTTGCCATCGATACCGGGAGTATTTCGCCCCTTGTTCTTCTGGGTAATGATATAAATTGCGAGTAATTTCGCAGATTCAGATCGTACCAGGAGTTTCATGAGGTTACGTGCTCTCTTGTTATCGCCTTTCTTGGAAGCCCTGTAGATCCTCCCTTGAAGTCGCTTTACAGTTCGCTCTAGGCGGGAGAAATTAATCTCATCCCACCAATCGTCCTGCCTATAGATTTGTTCAATTTTCATTGTCTAACTCCTCTCATAGTAAAAGCTTCCTTCGAGGGGCTTTCTCAGTCTCCACCACCTTTGAAGTCAGCAGTCTTTCGACTCGGGGTATTTCTTCTATAAATTATTCTTTCATTATAAAAGCCCCTATCCCTCCCATTACAGGAAGGCATTCGCTTTTTCTTGGTTCCTCTACCCGCTAAACCTTCCCCCTCACTTGCGCTTGGGATACCATTTATGGAAATGACTCCATACTTGGAGTTTATCGGGTTTACCATGTTCCACATGATTGACATTCTGCGACTCCTTTAGGTACTCTCTTTCCCCCGGCTGAGCAATGGATGAAAAGAAAATGACTGACCAACATTTTCTACTGTCAGCTTGCCTTTTGGCACGGCGTATCACTACGTTTCGCCGCATAAGTCTTACGAGGTTTATGGAGAGTTCACGGTTGTTTACCATGGGAGTCTTGGCTAGCCCCCAGCAGGAGTGTAGTCCCCTCTGTGGGTACATTGTCCTCAGGGCTTCACACATCATCATTACTAATGATGCATGCCTGAGTAGCCACACTCGTTCATCTCGAGGTCGGTTTCTTAACGGTTTATTTCGCATAAACATTCCATTTTGGTATTTATTAAGGTTCCTCATTCAATCATGTAGCTTCATGTCGCACGGAAAGCTGACCTAAATTTAATAAATTAAGGATATCTATTGATTCAAGTGAGCTCACCTATTTGATGATAATATTTGGTTTTTATTTTTAGGTTAATTAACCTATATCAGAGTTATATTGATATTATGATTCAATTTTTAAATCACTTGACCTATAATTTCATTTTAAAAGAAGAACAGCAAATCATTGAAATTGATGAGGAGAATACCTTTAAGTTGAAGTTACCTAGTTACCTACTTTTTTGGGGTATATTACAGCATATAGGGAGATATATATTCATGAAGATATATATCCCTATAATATATAGTATATGAGCTAAAAAAAGAGGTAACTAGGTAACTCCCGTTTCCACGGCTGAAGCTCTTTAAAAAATGAAATGATCATGATCTACCGGGAAAATAATCTATCAGGATCGCTATAATCGTAATCGGTGATTTTTATCTTCTTATCTTTTTTTTGGTTGAGTTTATTTTGATATCGTTCATTGAACTGAATGTACACGTATTTATTTCCCGAGCTTGTGGTGTTAAATTTCACGCTCACTCTCTTCTTTTTGATCCGCTCATCAATCAATTTCAAGGACTTCGTGCATAGTGTTTTTGAGATTGGTTTCACATTGTGTTTTTTTCGATACTTGCCAAGTTCCTCATTAAACAGCTCGTAATCGACTTCATGCTCACTTTTTCCTACTTCACAATATTTATCAACAAATAATTTCACGGGATTAGCATCCATTTCCCAGATACTTTTCACGTGTTCAATATCATTCCATTCTTTAGAGAATCCTTTTCGATTTTCAAGTCTATTCCACGCTTCAACCACTTTATTGAATAACCCACTCAATTCTTCGGGAGTTGTAATTTTTTTCAACTTGTCAGGATCTTTTTTATCTCCGCTAAATTGGTTAAAACAAGGAATTAAGATCCACCTGGAATAAAAGTCATCCCCTACATCTTTCGGTCGTGGAAGTCTATTACACGAAAATGATAATTTTGTTCTATTGATCCATTCAACGTGGTCTTGAACGTTCTTGACTTCCGAGCTCAAGTACTTGTTAGTAACGATTTTCTTGAACATCCCTACATAATGGATTTTTTTCAAGTCCAAATCATCGTGTATGTTTGCCAGTTTATCCCGTAAGTTAGCCGCTTGAAACGGTCGCCATAGATCTTGGAGACTCACTTCTGAAACGTGCTTCCTTCCTAAAAACGCATAGAGCAGGAGGAGAAAGGTAGTTTTCCCGGTTTTAGTTGGACCGTATAACATCAATGCTTTCTGGTATTTCACCGTATTCATTATATTGTAGGCAATCCACTCATAAATTAACGGGACGGTGTCAAATCCAAACACCTCCGTTAAAAATTGGTCGGTTTCCAAGCAAGTTGCTTCAGGATCATGGGATACTGGTAATTGAATGAAGGACTTATATGGATTTTTATCATGAGGGTCATGAGGCTTGAAATGGGCGATTTCAAATTGCAATTCATCCCCATTTGCCGTGCTATAAAATCCTTCAGGATTATTAGGATTTTTAATGATTTTTTTAAATCCCTTGATAAAATAAAGCCCATTTTTCAAGTTAATGATTGTTTCATCAGAATCAAATTCATTTAATGAATAAAAACTCATGCTCTTGATGAATTCAAAAACCATTCTACGACCTGCAATGGTTTCTTCATATCCTTCTA
>DXJM01000228.1 GCA_019057355.1 Promethearchaeota archaeon
AAGATAATGAATTATCCACTTCTCTTGAAATACTATAGTAAAAAAGTACAATTTTTTTATAATCGATAAACAAAAACTACATATAACCTGATAATTACTTCTTAATCGTAAAACATGATTTCTCCAGAATCGATCTATCAAGATTTTCTTCATGAAACCATTGACAGGTCGTCCGCTATCGATTTATTGATGATTTTAATAGATAATTCAGAAAATATTACAATCAGAACGAAAAGCCTCCATTTATTGATCAAGATTGGTTCTAAAAATGAACAATTATTTAATGTTCTTGAAAATCTCCTCATTTCAGACTCAAATGAAAAAATCAAAATTATCGCCGCACGAGGGCTTAGAAGGTTTTTTCTATACAGGGCATTACCTTCCATGAAGCATGCACTTTATCATGAAAAATCCTTAAATATCTTATCTAATGTGATTAATATCTTGGGGGAAATCAACACTCGACCCTCAAAAGAAATTTTGCTTAATGAACTAAAAAAGGTAAAATACCAACAATGTGAAAGATTTATACATCAGCTTCTTAAAGATCACGAGATTGACTCATTAAATGGAGAGAAACTTGCCAAATTGCTCTTAAACTTCTTGATAATCAATTATTTTGAAAATAAATATGAAAAAATCGATTTTAGTTTCAATCAAGGAGAAATATACGAATTAAACTTATCTTCTTTAGGCAATAATACCTTTGATCTAAATATTTTAAAAAATGTACCCGAATTTATAGGATTTTTAACATCATTAAAAAGATTAGACTTGAGGATTAATAGTCTCGAAAACCTTCCCGATTCAATCGGTTCTTTAAAAGCTCTTAACTATTTAGATTTGAGTTATAATAAACTAAAGTTTATTCCTGAAACAATAACAACATTATCTTCTCTTGAAACGCTTTATTTACGCTATAATAACTTGGAAGGCCTTCCAAAATCTATGGGTGCTTTAAGATCACTTAAAAATTTAGATTTAAGGGCGAATATACTCACATCACTTCCTGAAACGATTTGTGAGATTTCATGCCTAAAAATGCTAGATTTACACGGAAACCAGCTAAAATTTCTACCCGAATCCTTTGAAAATTTCACTTCTTTAGAAAAATTAGAATTGGGAATGAATTGTTTAAAAATTCTTCCTAATGGCATGAAAAACCTCACTCGATTACAAAAATTAGGATTAGGTGGCAATAAATCATTGCTCGTCTCCCCTGATTGGTGTTTTTCCCTTCCCTCTCTTAAAGAACTTGAATTATATGATAATGATTTACAAATAATTCCCGATTGCATAGGTGATCTAACATCATTAGAAATTTTAGATTTGAGGAATAATAAAATTTTCCAATTTCCCGATACCTTAAGCCAATTAAAATCATTAAAAAAGTTAAACTTGAGTTGGAATAATATAAAGTCCATTCCTGAATGGATCTCGTCCTTAAAATCACTTCAAGAATTAAATCTTTGGGGAAATAAACTCGAAGAAGTTCATGAATCCATCTTTGAATTAAGATCCCTTACAGAACTTCATTTAAATTATAATAAAAATAACAAACAAGTATCCAAATTATTGGATGAATTACAAATTAAAGGATTAAAGATACCACGATAAGCATATAAATATAATATAATGAATAATACACGTATGGAATCATGGAATTATCTCCGGATAGTATTCTAAAGAATTATAAAAACGGCAAGGTAAATAAAGAATCGTCTATAGAGCAATTAATTGATTTAATTGAGAATAGCAATTCCCTGAGTATTAGAGCAAGTTGTGTCAATGCTTTGGGAAAAATTGGGATTGTGGATGAGAAAATCTTCAATTTACTTGAAAATCTTTTAATTTCAGATTCTGATGAAGGTGTTAGAACTGAAGCCGCCAGGATCATTCATCGTGATTATTTCAAAAATGCATTTAAATTGGTTAGTTGGGCTCTCCTACACGAATTTTCCCTTGATCTATTGAAACAACTTCATGAAACAATTTTAAAAATAATAAATTACCTAGTCATGTCCAATTCAAGATCAATAATTGAAGAGGGGATTACTTCCATCCGAACAAGCGAGATAAAAAATGGATTTGAAAAATTATTCTTGCTAACTACCCTGAAAGACCTTACTAATGATACTCTAGCTAGTTATTTGACAAATTTTTTTACTCTCTTATATCTCAAGAAAAAATTTTGGAGGCTTCGCTATAAAGTTGCCGAGTGCCTGGTTGTTGAGCTTGATTTTCAATTTAAAGGGTTGATTAAGGTACCGGAAGAGATAAAATACCTTAAATTTTTAAAAAAATTGAGTTTAAGGTATAATCAAATCGCAAGCATTCCTAATTGGATTGAATCCTTAATATTTTTAGAGGAATTGGACTTGTATTCAAATTCTTTAACTTTTTTACCTTCTTGTATTGGAAATTTGAGATCTCTAAAAAATTTCTCTTTAAGCATTAACAAACTCGAAAAAATTCCCGAAGAAATTTGTTCTCTCTCAAGGTTAGAAATATTGGAATTAGGACTAAATCAATTAAAAGCACTTCCCAGATCTGTAGGAGAATTAATATCTTTAAAAAAATTAAATATTTTTGAAAATTATTTAACGCACGTTCCTTTTTCTATAGGAAATTTACATGAATTGGAATATTTAAATTTGAGCTGTAACAATCTTAGCAGTTTACCTGAATCTTTAGGATCCTTGAAATTGCTTAAAGTTTTAAATTGTGAAAACAATCAATTAATTGCATTGCCAGAATCTATAAAAAATTTAGGTTCATTGGAATATTTAAACATCTCAAAAAATAAGCTCGTTTCTCTCCAAGAATCATTGATATTTTTAGCATCATTAAAAGAATTTTATTTTGGCCGTAATAACTTGGTGCAAATACCCCGATTTATTGAGAAATTAGGAGAAAAAGGAGTTCAAGTATATCCTAAACATCATTAACTTTTGTACATTCGGAAATTCATGCTTTACTTCCAGACCTTATTGTGTTTCATACAAGTCTCGTATTTCCTTAACAGTCGTTACATCTTTGGCTCCTTTTTCTGGACGGAATCTTTGAAAAACAGGAAACCGCATGGAATATCCCAATGTGGCAAATTTTTCACTCTTTGTTATTTCATCACCAATAATCTCAACAACAATTTCTGGATTAAACCATACTTCTGCTTTATCCTCACAAATAACATTACTGGGACGATTCTTGGATACATGCTGTTCCATGTCCTTGGTTAACGTTTCTGACAAATCATCTGTTAATCCTGAAAAGAATCGAGTAAATCCAATAAATCTATCACTTTCTGGGTCGTACACGCCACCAATATACGTTCCATAGACTCCTGTCCTTCTTCCCTTTCCATAAAATGCCCCTATTAAAACGACATCTACCGAATCTTTTAATTTACCCCCTTCTAATCCTTTTAGCTTTATCCAAAGAAACCCTCGATTACCTGGTTGGTAAATGGAGTCCTCTTTAATGGACTTGGCCATGATTCCTTCGTTTCCTTCCTGTCTAGCCTTGTTAAAATAATCCACGAGCTCTTCTGTGGAATTTACCACTTTTTCGTTGACTAAACGCAATTCATCTCTTTCACTTACAATTTCTTCTAGCTTTTTTCGTCGTTCTATAAGAGGTTTATTAATACATGATTCCGTCTCTAATTTCAGAAGATCAAAAACAAATAAGCATACAGGGACTTCTTTTGAAATTGTATCCACATCATGTTTCCGCCTTCTCTTACTTAACACTTGAAATGGGAGCATTTTTTCATAGAAAGGATCCATCGCTACCACCTCTCCTTCGAAAATAATCTCACTTGCTCTTATATTTTTCCTTATGATATCACAGGCATCTGGATATTGGTCGGATACATCTAATAACCTTCTCGAAAATAATTTAACCGTATCCCTTTTTTTATGAACTTGAATTCGTTCTCCATCTAATTTATATTCAGCGATAAATGGAATCCCTAGTTTAGTAATAATTTCTGCATAGGGGACTCTTGAAGCAAGCATCATTCTAATGGGTATTCCAAAAGTAATTTCTATTTTTTTTACCTCTTCTATTCCTTTTTTCGCCAGGATCATGACGATATCGCCCAAATCAGGATGCAAGTTAAATGCCCTTTCGATGGCTTCCTTATTATCCTTTAATCCAGTCAAACCCAGGGCAATACCATCTATTATCGTTTGAGTAGATACCCCTACTCTTAGGGTTGAATTTATTATTCTCAATAAATATTTAGTTTCCAAGGGATTTCTCATTAATCCCCGTAAAATTCCTAATTTCATATCGCTTGATCCCGCTCCAGTTATCGAGGAAATTTTCTCTAACTCAGAATATAATTCACTAATTTCTAAAGATGACATTTCTGATCCCTTTTTAGTATTAAAATCGAGTAATGATTTTTGCGTCTTCATTTTTTGTAATATTATTTCTGCTGTCACTCCAATATCTCCTTTCTTCACTAAAATTTCTTTAATACTCTTTTTATTTTTCCCTGAATGAAGAGACAATGCATCGATGATCATTTTTTCAGCAATTCCCATTTTGGGAGCCTGTTTAATGTTAGAAACAAGTTGTCCTTGTAATAAATATACTATCTTATCTAAATCAGAAAAATCATTACTTATTTTAATTTCTTTAAAAAAATCCGCAAGAATATCAATCATTTCCAGTCTTTTTGTTGTTTGCTCAAGACTAGAAAGAAGACTTGCTAATTTATAGAATTTCATGGAGTGTGATGAATGAATTTTTTATGAATTTAATATAAGTGATATTATCTAGTATTTTAAATAAACAAATCAAATCAAGTATTTAACCTTATAAGAAGACTTCAATAATAATTCCTTTATTAACCATTAGACAAAGAATTAAGTAAAGCCCGCTCTTTTCATTAATTCATTAACCAAGTCATCAAAAATGGAATCCACATTTTCCCCTGTTCTGGAGGAGCACTCCGTGTAATCAAACAAGTTAAATGTCGATTTTTGAGCAAGAGCCTCATCTCGCGAAACTTTTCTCTGGTTGGATAAATCTACCTTCCCTCCAACCAGGAGTATAGGAATTATCCTATCAAAATCCTCGCTTCCCGAATAGAATACTTCTAACCATCCCTCAATACCTGACAAGGTAGAAGGTCTCGTGATATCAAACATGAATATGGCTCCTGAACTCCCTTTAGCATAGGTAGGTAATAAGAATCTAAAACGCTCCTCTCCACCAAAATCCCAAATTTGTAAAATGATTCTTTTTTCCTTTAGTGTAATATATTTAATGAAAATCTCGGCCCCCATGGTTAATTGAGGGTCTTCTTTAAATAATCCCGTGAGGTATCGCTGGGTTAATGTTGACTTTCCAACAGCACTTTCCCCAAATATAGCAATTTTAAAGGTAATATCCGCTTTTAACACTATTTGCACCATTTTTCATGTAATATATCCTAATAAATCTAATAGAAATCACTTCTTAAATAATAATCTATTGTGTTGAAATTTACGACACTAATTTACTTCGTGTATTTAAAAAAAAGAAAAAAAATTACAATAATTTTGCTAATTCTGTATATTTTCTTTTGATTTGATCTTTTATATTCGTTGAAATGCCAGAAAAGCTATTTTGTGTAAATTTAATAGCTTTTTCTACAATCTTAAAACTGCATATTGGTCCATCCATCATTTCTACGTTATAAATACCATCAGCTTTTTTTGAAATCCAAATATCATCATATTTGTCAAGAATACTTACTAATAATAAACCTATTCGCGCATCTGATATATTTATTTCTTGAGATTTCCCATCAGAAACTTTCATTTCAGAGGAATCTTCATATTCTGTCGCAGGTTTAATTGCTTTGGTTGCAGGAGTCACTTTAACAGGAGTTACAGGAGTTTCAACAGTTTTAGGTTTAATTACTTGCGGTCCCGTGGACGCTTTAACTGTAGTAACCGTACTAACTGGTCCTGTTGATGTAGGTTTAGCTTCTGTAGGCACTGGTTTTGCTTTTGGAGCCCCTACGCCTTCCAAATCAAACGTTACAATATGGTTTCCAATTTCTCTAAATTTCCTACTTAAAAGTTCCTCGAGTTTATTGTTCGATTCCGTTTCTTCAGGTACTCTGCCTACTTTTCTTGAGTCTATTTCGATAATATCTTTTGTATCACGTCCAATAATGCTCTTTCCGATGGTATAACCATGTCCTTTTAAAGATTGTGCTTGCCTTAAAGCAGTTCTCCTTTGTACAAGGCCTTGCTTTTGGCCATGCCATAGAAAGAGAGATCCAGAGGATTCATCTAAAACAATTATCGATCTATCAGGTTGGAGGTTCTCCTTACTCCATTTTACTGGATCAGAAACACCACCATCCTTAACATGGAACATTAACGCTAAGTCTCCCATTTTATTCACTAAAGATTCTTCTCATATTTTATGATTATATATTAAGAGTATAAAAACTATTAAAAAATTGTCTATCTATCTAATAGAGTTAATCCATTTAAAAATTAGTGTTTTGACATATAGTGTATTGCATATAAGAATATTAATACTTCTAATATAGTTATATCTAAGATCATAAAAAGAAAATTTCAAAATCTTTGAATCATTTGAAATATTAGAATGATATATCAAGACACCCACTCAAATAAAGAGAATAATCATGAAAGATAAATTATTAAAATTAACGATTCCAAAAGGTAGTCTACAAGACGTAGTAACTGATCTATTTAATCGTGCGGGATTGAGCTTAAAATTTTCCTCCAGTCGGGATTACAGGCCGACTTTAGGGGATTCAGAGGTGTATGTAAAGTTATTACGTCCTCAAGAGATACCAAATTATTTAATTGGTGAAGAAGAATTTGATTTAGGGATATCCGGTACTGATTGGGTTAAAGAAACTAATGCTGATGTAGAGGAAATTCTTGACTTGGAAATTGGAGGGATAAAAATAGTTCTTTGCGTTCCAAATACCTGGGATAAAATTAACTCCCTTGATGATTTATTACAGAATTTTTATGATGAAAATAAAGTATTGAGAATTTCCACTGAATATTTAACGCTCTCTTTAAATTATATTAAAGATAATGGAACTTATAAAAAATTATATGGGAATAAAGCACCTTTAGTAATTACACCATGGAAAACATGGGGTGAAAATGAGAAAATAAAAATATTTTTATCGTTTGGTGCAACAGAAGCGAAACCTCCAGAAGAAGTCGATGTTATTATTGATAACACGCAAACAGGGTCAACAATAAGAGCAAATAACCTCAAAATTTTGGATGAAATTGATAGATCAACAGCAGTTTTAATAGCAAATAAAAAAGCTCTAAACGATAATTGGAAAAAGGAGAAAATAAAAGATTTGAAAGTCCTGCTCATGGGCGTGATAGAAGCATCCAAAAAATTACACATTTTCTTGAATGTGAAACAAGAGAATTTAGATAAATTATTGACAAAATTACCGGCATTAAAGCGTCCAACCATTTCAAAATTAGCAGGCGACGAGAGAGATGGATGGTGTGCCATAAATACCATCATTAAAAAAGAGGATTTTCTAAACCTGATCCCAATCTTGAGAAAATATGCGCAAGGTCTAGTAGTCCACGAACCTCGTCAGATTCTACCTTTTGAAAATATATAAAAACAAATTACCGATGAAACCCGTGAATTCTCCAAGAATAGTACATTCAGAAAGTATTACCGAAGAAACGATATCGAATTACATCCCACGTTCAATATCTCAGTTTGATGAAATTAGGAATGAAGTGCTTGATATCATCAAGCAAGTCAAATTACATGGTGATGATTCTATTGTCAACTTGACTAAGAAATTCGATAATGTGGAACTATTAAAATCGGAGATAAAAGTAACGGATGAGGAAATAAAAGACGCTTATGCAAGAATTGAAAAGGAATTGTTAGATGCTCTAAGATCTGCCAAAGAGAATTTAATAAAATTTCATAAAGCGCAATTACGGGAAGAATGGACCTTAATAATCAAAAAAGGGGTTAAAGCGGGTCAAGTCTATCGTCCCTTGGAAACGATAGGAATATACATTCCTGGAGGAAGGGCAATTTATCCAAGCACGGTTTTGATGGCCGTCACTCCGGCGCTTGTTGCGGGAGTAAAGAAAATTATCATGTGTTCACCACCTCAAAAAGATAAAAAAATAGCCCCTGAAATTCTTATAGCTGCCAATGAATATGGAATTAAAGATATTTATAAAGTTGGAGGTGCTCAGGCGATTTCTGCAATGGCACATGGAACAGGGACAATCCCTAAAGTTCAAAAAATAATTGGACCTGGGAATAAATGGGTCAATGCGAGTAAACAACTCTTGAGCAATATTGTTGCAATAGATAACCCTGCTGGTCCTTCAGAAGTCTTGATTATCGCAGACGAAAAAGCGCCAGTAAATTACGTGATATTGGATTTTATTTCCCAAGTTGAGCATGATCCTGATAATATTGGAATTATCGTCTCTCCATCATCGCTACTTATTGAAGAAATAAAAGCCAATCTTTCCATATACATTGAACAATCAGAAAGACAAGAAATTATTGAATTAGCAATTAAAAATAATTCTCTTCTAATTAAAGCTACTGATATAGAAGAGTGTATCCGAGTAACTAATATTATAGCTCCTGAACACCTGCAAATAATGACGGAAAATCCAAGAAACGTGTTAAGGAAAATAACTAATGCTGGTGCTATTTTTCTAGGACATTTTTCACCAGTCCCGATAGGAGATTACTCTGCTGGAACTAATCATATTTTACCAACTGGAGGAAATGCCAAAGTGTATTCTGGATTGAATGTATTTGATTTTATAAAGATAATTGACGTGTTGGAATGTGATAAAAAAGGATTGCAATCGATAGCGAATTCCTCAATTACATTGGCAAAATATGAAGGATTATTCGGTCATAAAAAGTCCATTGAAGAGAGACTAAAAGAAAAAAATTAAAATTTATGAATATATTACTTGAATTATCATGGTATTATTTTAAAAAGAAAATAACCAAGGGAGAATAATGGATTTGGATAAATTATTCAGGAAGAATCTTAAAACTTTTTCAGCATATGAACCAGGAGAACAACCCCAAGGAGATGGGTGGATTAAATTAAATACAAATGAAAATGCGTATCCCCCTATTCCAGAAGTACTAAATGATATTAAAAATGCCGTCGATAGCAAGATTAGAAAATATCCCGATCCTACCGCTTTTGAAGTTCGTAAATTAATTGTGTCTGTACTATTGAGGGAACAAGACACGTTAACGGATCGGAACACGGTTTTTGTTGCCAATGGATGCGATGAGGTGTTAGACACCGTTTTTAAAGTATTCGTCGATCCTGGTGATGAAGTTGTCTTTTTTTATCCTTCATATGGAATGTATGATGTTTTAGCATCTTTATATGGTGCAAAAGTAAATGAGATTAAGCTAAACGAGGATTTTTCATTACCTGAACCAGCCTTCACGGCTAAAGGTAAAGTGATGTTCATAAATTCTCCCAATAATCCCAATGGAAAATCGTTTGGAAATGCTGCGATTCTCAAAATATGCAGTAATTTTCCCGGAATTGTTGTCGTTGATGAAACTTATGCAGATTTTTCCACTCAATCTAGTCTTTCTTTGCTAAAGAAAGCCAAAAATTTAATAGTTGCAAGGACATTTTCAAAAAGTTTTTCTCTTGCTTCATTACGATTTGGCTATGCCCTAGCAAATAAAGACATCATTAACGAGATGAATAAAGTTAAATTACCCTACAATTCAAATTATCTGGCTCAAGTTGCTGCGATTTCCTGTATCAAAAATAGGGAAAGATTACAACAGCAGAATAAGAAAATAATAGAACAAAGACAACTAATAACCGAAGAACTCAATAAATATCCTGGGATTAGTGTTTTGCCATCTGACGCTAATTTTATTCTTATAAAATTTGATGATAAAGCAATTACTCTAAAATTCCTATGGGATCTCCGAGAAAAGAAAAAAATTCTCGTGCGCCACTTCAGTAAGGCAGGGCTTTATAACTATCTGAGAGTAAGCATTGGATTGGAAGAAGAAAATCGAAAATTTTTAGATGCGTTTCGAGAAATTGCATCACAATATTTATAATAATAGTTAAAGTATTTATAGTTACTATTACAAGTAATCTAATTATTTTATTACAATAATAACCAAATTCTGAAAGCGGGATGATTTTTTATAGCTGATTTATTTTCTAAAGATGCTATCCCATGTAAATTCTGCGGGTATATCGTCGTAAGACCTTTTCCAAAAGATAAGAAATGTCCGAGGTGTCAAAATTTTTTATCTAGCATACATGATACCGATCATGCTAAAGATACTAAATTATCCTCAAAACAATTTGAAACATCAAAATCGACTGTAAGCAAAAAATTAGGAGCAAAAGTAAAAGTAAAAAAAAAGCATCAAAAAATTATTATTGATAGCGAGTATATTGAATTAAACCAAGGAGAGTACATAAAACTTATCGGAATTACTTCGATCAACCGAACTCCTTTATTTAATAATAATCTCCGATACATATACATGCTCGAACTAACAAACAACTTAGATTTTATAGCAACCAGCATTTTAGGGGGGGTTCTTGACAAGATGACGTTAATTTCTGAAACAACGCAAGAAGTTGAAAAGAATCAATTTTTCGTGAAAGATAAAATCATTTACATGGTCTATGGCTCATTTCCAGATAAAAAAGGATTATGGATTCTTGAACAAATGCATAATCATTTTTCCGAGTTGATTAAGGGTAAAGATATAGACAACCTTACTCAATTTGAAAAACATGAGATAAGAAAAAAATTCAGGAGCATCATAAAATTTATACTGGAAGAATATCTTACCTTGCACGATGTATTTTCCGATCAAGAAATTCCTTATGTCGAAGATAAGTTAAAGCTTTTTTATTTTGGATTATCTTCAAGGTCAATAGGGGTAATTTCACTCGTGCTCGGAGATGAATTGAAGATAATAGTGCCCGGAAATTTTGATAATACCGAAGAGATCACGGAAATGAAAGAATCCATATTAACTGCAAAAATTGAAGCGATAGCAGCAAATACCTTGGGAAATACGGGATCCATACCACGATGGATTGCTGTTAAATTAGGATTTCAAAATTATCGGTTCTTAACCTTTCAAAAATTAGAAAATGAATATTATGCATCTTATCTTTTTGAAGGTAATTTATTAAAACTGGAAAAACTTGAAAATGAAGTAAAACCTTTCATCGAACACGTGTCAGACACGCCATTTGGAGGAAATTTAAAACCCTTCAATAGGTTGAAAGCTACCTTGTCAAAAAAGCTTTTGGAGAAAAGGGTATTCTTCTAGATAATCTTAAATTAAATATATACATGATGTATTAACCCTAAAATGAACTTAACTCCTGAAGATATCTTTCAGAAGTATCAAAATGAAGAACTTGACAGGAAAACAAGCATTAATTTCTTGATTTTCTTGATTGAAAATAGCAATGATGAAACCATGAGAGTAGAATCTCTCAAAACCATTGGAAAAATCCAAACATTTGATGATGAATTGTATGAATTCATTGAAAACTTGCTCATCTCGGATTCAAATCTCGATATACGATGCCACACTGCAGAAATAATTCGCGCTTATTATGGTGAAAAATCGCTTTCATTATTGACCTGGGTGTTAAAACATGAAAAGAGTATAGAATGCTTGGCGATTATTGTTAAGACACTGATAGAAATTGATACACCAGATTCAAAAAACCTGCTTTTTGAAGAAGTGGAAAAAATAAAAAAATTGAAACAACTGCATGTAGGTAGCATCGTATCAACCAATCATTTTAGAAAACAAATTAAAGAATTATTTAGAAAAAATAAAAAGAAAGATGTATCGAGTGTAGTATTAGGAGAGGTACTTTTAAACTTCTGGACCCTTCTTGGAATCAAAAAAACTTTTTTTAGCGTGTATTATGAACTGGTAAACTCGAGAGTTGTAACCTTAGACTTGTCCGATGTCGAATTTGAAGTCCGCGGCTGGAAAGCAGAATACAAAAATAATATCACGCAGCTTTCCGAAATACCCGGATTACATCATTTAACCTCCCTTGAAAGGCTCTATTTATCGAATAATAAGATATCCGATGTTGAGGGTCTCGAAGAATTGCTCAATCTCTCTTACGTGGATGTATCCAATAATAAAATCGAGTATGTTAAAAATTTGGACATTTTTAAGGCACTCCCACGATTAAAGCATGTTAAATTGAATGGAAATCCAATTGTTAATAAAATTAATTTTCATGAATTGAATAAAACAATAGATATTAAATTTGAGACTAAATCAGATTTTTTTAAATGAAGTACACGTCCCAATCATGCAAGATTTATAAAAAATTAATGAAAATGGTAATGCCATTCATGTGAGGGTAATTTTAATAACTTGAGTGATTTATAAATAAATAAAAAAAAGAAAAAGATGAAAAAAAAAGATCCTATTATTTAAGCTTTAATTTTTTTAGATTTTTTCGATTTCGCACCAGTCTTTCTGCTCATGTATGCATCTTCAAGCACTTTTAAATATTCGACCAATACTTGATTAGATTTTGATTTTTGTTCGTATTCCGCCTTGATTCTATTGAAGATAAATTTTGGAAAAATCAAATCAAGATATATGTCACCGATGAGGGCATAATACTCAACATTTTGCTTGTCTTGAAATACTTGAATTAGCTGATTGTCCCACAATTGCTTCAACACGTGATCAAGATCATCAACACCCTTTTTCTTAAGCTTTTCCAAATCATTTTTCGTGACGATTGCCGTTCTCAATAAACGAATGGTTTCATAGACTTGCGGATCATTAATGATATCCAACAATTTCATATTATTTTCCTCGGACGGTCGATATCCTTGGAAGAATTTCTTAACTTCGCTTTGATAATCTGCCACAAGTTGGCTAGGAAGGCCTCGATCTGCTGGTTGAGCGAATAATTCCACTGGAGGCACTCGGAGCATTAAAAGATCATGGATAAGAAAGATTAATTCCGAAGGCATTCCTTTCACCGACGATTCCTTGATGAGGTCTCTTTTAATGAGGTCGATCAAGACACCTTCTAAATCCACGAAACCTGTCTTGTATTTGTCCTTTAACCAGACCGTCATTTCGGATTTGGTCACCACGCCCTCATCCCTCAAGCGGGTCAAGATCAATCTCTTGATCTCATCCTGATAGGTAATTGCTAATTGTTGTTCACTATTTAACGTTGGATATACTGATAAACGCCTGAATAAATTAGGAATCATCATGTCAAGATCGTCGTTATCAATATTTTGTAGGATTACCCTCGCCACGTCTGCCATCCCTGCTTCATATGCATCCGGATCATCGTCCAAGTTTAAAAGAAGAAGGATATAGTATCCCTTATCTGGTCCCGTGTAATATGAGGCAATGTTAAGCGATCCAACCATGAGGCTTATCATTCCCGATTCACCACTGTATTCATGAGTGCTATAGACTTGCATGAGCGTTTTATCGGTGATGTTGATTTCTTCTGGATATTTAACCGTGATTTCGGTTCCAACTCTCTCATCCCATTTCATTACCACTAACCCAATTGGAATTAGTCTTCACCTCCTTGTTTTGTAGATTCTTTCTCCTTTATATCTGAAAGGATTTTACGCTTCTTCTCTTGTATGTCAAGTATTTCTGGTAAAGAAAGACCTATTGATTCCCACTTTTTTCCCAAGAGTTTGGATGTTGCACTTTCCTTGCTTGGATAAAGCAGGTTCTCTCCGATTTTACTTTTACTGCTGATAGCTTTTCTCATGTCCTTGCTCTTTTTGATGAATTTAGGAATCTTTCGTACTTGATTATATCTATACAATCCAAGACTTCCTACGACTGCTACTATTGCCCCAATGATCATCAACAAGTAGAATATCGGAATACCCATTAATGTTGGCATGCTAATAACAATCGTAACTGAGAAGCTTGCGGTCTCATATTTCTCTTTGGAGACGTGTAGCATTCCAACAATAGTTTGAGGCATAAAAAAAGCATTATAATTGCTCGTCGGGAAGTCTAAATAGTATTCTCCTGCCATTTCAGATTCAGTAAAAGTATAGTTTATGCTATTGATCATCAATCTCACCATTACTCCAGTCAAGGGCATCGAATTATTTGATGGGTCGCTAAGAGTAAGAGAAAATCTAATGTTTTGTCCTTGTTCTCCAGACTTATAGAGAGTCGTGAATCCTGGATCGATTGGTCGTTTCTTGATATTCATGGTAATTGATATCATTTTAGCTTCATAATTATCCCTTTTTACCTGAAGGAATATTTTATAAAGCCCTTCTTCTAAATCTTCCGTATTTAAATCTAACTGGTAAGTAATTCCAATAGTTTTGATAAGTGCATCAGGATTATAAAAATCTCCCTTATGAGTTTCACTACCATCTGACTCTTTTTTATACCATGTGCCAAATAAGGAATTTATTTCAAGTCTTTGAGATTCTAATGAATCAGTATATTCAAATTCGAAAATCTTCTCGTCTTCAATCCACACATCCTCATCGATTTCAAAGAGCATGTTAGAACTTCCATTGATCATGGTTCCTCTTTCTCTAACATCAATCTTACATATTATATTTTCTTGAATCGAGTGATTTTCACGTCCCATGGTAATCTGAAAGGTATATTCTTTTGTTTCGGCTGCAATATTGGAATCAAACTCCAATACCCAATAACCTGGATTTTTCATGTCAGGTGTCAAATCTCCTGAACCTTCATCCCAAGTATAACTATGCTGATCTGGAGTTAATAGTATCGTTGGAGAATCTAGATCATAATATCTTGCTGTTATATTTAGCGTAAATCCATAATTCACTGATGAGCGGTAATATCCCGAAACAGGATACCTTATAAGTTCAGCTGTCGTGTTGTAATCATGCAAGGTAAGCCCGGTAACTAACGGAAGCACTCTTATGGATCGTATGTCATCTTGTGGACTTATGTATTGGTGCTTCCATCCAGAAATGATTAAGGTATAATCTATACCCTTATATCCCGCTGAAAGAACGCTGGAATTTAAATCTAAGGAATAATTCCCGTCACCCTTAAAATCTAAACTTCTGGTGTACACGATTGCTCCGGATGATGTTCTCTTGATTGTACACAGGACTTCGCTTGTATCCGGATCGCCACTATCTGGTGACCACGGTCCGCCTTGTCCAAGAGAAGAAAAGGTAAAGTTGATCCAAAGGGTAATATTATGCTGTCCCCATATGTATTCAATTGTAGGTGCTTCCGCTTCTGAGCCATTCAAAAACTTGGTTATATAATCATTCTCAGAAAAAAACACCTCTAAAATTAGTTCACTTGCTTTATCAAGACTGTAATTATATCCCCATAAACGCTCGTCTATAGTAAACGGTTGGTCCGAAGAATTCACTTTCAGCTCATATTGTAATGAAGATGTCTGCCAAATACTTATGTTATATACCGTTTCTCGCGTATACCAGAAGGGCAAGCCCGTATTGATTCCATATGCATATCCACTCGAATCCGTTTTTAATTTCGTGGTGACATGTTGTTTTGTATCGTTATACTCGACGTATACGGTCATTCCACTAACTGGATTATAGTATCTATCGTCGATGAGTTTGATGTTTAATTTCGACATGTTGGCTGTTATTACGTGAGTATGGGCATATGAGAATGTCAATAAAATTTCCCCGGGGCACGGGGCTGAGCTGTTAATACCACTGATTTTCAGCCAAATACCATACACGTTGTAGGGATAATCTGAAGCGTGGATTAAAAAGTCTTTATCCGTAACTGTCCCAGAATAACTCTCAAGAACTACCCTATCTTGAGGAGTCGGACCTGCACCCATGAGTTGAACTTCAAAATATGACATGGTATCATCCATATTAGTTGCCGTGATTTCAATATCGATTATTTTATTTTTTCCTCGTGAGCCGTCACTTGAACCATCAACCCAGAAGTATCTATCAATTAGATAATTTGGGCCGCTTCCGATATTTATTTCAGATACGGTGTACTGTTGGGATTTATCAATCGGGTATATCGTGCTCTTATTTAACAGGGTATACCTTTCAACAAGATCTCTATTATCATAATATACCGAATAATCATAGCCTTCGCTACGATTCAGCCACCTGAAACTAGCCTTGCCTTCAGTATCTAAAGTGAGGTTTACCTGTTGGTCATCCGTGATGTTGATTTGAATATACCCTCGATTCATGGCATCCCCGTCCCAGTCTTCCACTACAAAATGCATTGTCCACAGGTCCGTGTATATCATAGTCGTATATATCAAACCCATATATTCAATTGTATCGCCTCTATCCGTGCTATTGTAAACCATTTCTTCAATAATGCTATCATCTGGCAAGGTTTTCGTATAATTTACCGTAATGGTATAATTATCATAAGCAACATTTTCAAATAACGCGGTGCCATCCGTACCTGTCGTTTTACTTGCTATTTGAGCCCCACTGGTTTTATTCCACAAGTATACCGTGGCTAATTGATCGGTAATTAGGCTCCCATCACAATCCTTGACAATTACCGTGACTTCAGAAGTTACTATGCGCTCCTCTAAAAGTTCATAAGCAAGCGTTCTCCCCAATCTAAGCCAGTTCATCTCGGTATCAGAAAGTGCGTAATTAAAAATCCTGAATTCGTCTAAATACCCGTTATAATTCTGATTTTGGTCAAAACCACCACCTATAGAGTCTTGTTCTTGTCCAATAATAAATCCCCCAGGTTGGACGTTTAATGGGGTGCTCGGTGTACTATATATTAATGTAGTGGACCCCGAAGCAAGAAATGCTGCAGTCCCCCCTTCAAGATTATTTCCCACATATCCTAAATGAGAATCTGTTGTCATGCGAAAAACATAGAATCTCCAATCTGAAATGGTTGGAGCACGATATAACATGTAATTATCACGAGGAGATGGAGCGCCTACTCCTCCGTAAACGGAAACTAAATATTCCGTGCCGCTTGTTATAACTCGTTTTGCCCAGAAAGATATAGTAAAGGTTGTTAAACCATGTAAAATGGTATGGGGCGCATCAATGTAAGCTTCTACTTGAGTGTCGTTGAACTTCAAGGACTGTCCACTATGACTATCGGTATAATAGTCAACATGGGTTCCTAAACCATATAAGGTCGCATCGTGAAGACCCATCTCATCCTTAATAGAGCCGCCCTCGTCGCTATCAAAAGTATACCACGCCATGCCGAAATCATGTTCTTTATAGTAAGTTGGGTCATTGCTTGCATTACTATTACCATAATAAAGATAGGTATCATATTCGGTAGAGTACGCTTTAATGTCGGTTTTAAACCAAATTCGAGCACTATTACCATCGTGGGTAACGTAATAATCCCTTATTTCTCCATTTTCAACAATTCGTATGTCGCCCAAGTCAGATCGCATTTTATCAGGAATTAAATCAGTCGTATCAATCTCGATATATGTGCGCCAATCAACGAGATTTTCGTTATATATATTTGTTAAATTGATGCACCTCCTATATTGAAAATCACCATTCCACCATGGATCAAGCCCTTCTCCCGCGCTTGTAGAAATATTTTTAGTATCTATGATGTCCTCATTTATAGGCTTATTAGGTTCTATGACCATTGAAAAGAATAGGTTCAAGGAATTCAATCCAATAATTAGGATCAAGCTCATGGTTAAAATTTTTTTAATTTTATTTCGATTATATATCATTTTCTTAACCTATATTGTTGCGTAAAGCAGATTTTTTAAATA
>DXJM01000229.1 GCA_019057355.1 Promethearchaeota archaeon
TTAATTTGATTATATTAATATATGAATGGATATTTCATTCTGGCTTTTGGAATATAACAATTTTCTTCGCTCAAATATTAAGCCCGTTTGGGATTATTAGCGCTACCTTCCCATTCATTATCTTAATGGATAGTCAAAAATGGCGTTTTAAAGCAAGACTGGAAAAAACTCTAATCAAGTTAGATTTAAATAAGGACCTAAAATGTAATGTACAATTATCAGACCGCTAATCTTTTTCCTCTCTTTTTTTTATATGAAGTTTTTATGTTGGAAGTGTTTTAAATGGTAAACCGGTTAATAACATTTTTCTATTTTTTTTAAAAAATCTGTTTAAAACCTCCTGTCATCTATGTAAACGTGATAGTCTCTCGATTTAATATTTTGCTCTCAATATTAAATTGATAAGTTTGTACCTGAAAATAAAACCCTTAAATCAATTAAGAGCTTTAAACTTGTGTGGTTTACATATTTAATTTTCCAATCGCTTTCAATAGCTTTTAGCAATATATACCGTGCAGGAGGAGGGTTCTCCACACACGATACAGGATGCAAATTCGTGTTTTTCTTCATCAACCTTCTTCCCCCTCACGAGTCCCCCAACATCTTTTTCAATAACTTCCGCACAATGATATCCTTTCATGTCAATTGAACAAAAACCGCAAGCTACGATCTTTCCATTTTCAATTGCATCTTTAGCAGAGTCAATTTCATGACATATTTCAATTTGTTCTTCAAAATCAAGCAATGATTTTTTTTTTATCTCAGTGGTGTAATTTTGTGCAATTTCATTAATTTTTTTGTTTAGATCCCCCTGCTTGACAAAAAGTTTCTTACCATCATGTCTCTTTACGATTACAAATTGATCTTTCTCAATATCTTTTGGACCGATTTCAATTCTAATTGGAACGCCTTTCATTTCCCAAAAATAGAATTTACTTCCTGGGGAACCATCTGAATCGTCTAATTTTACTTTATATTTCGTACTTAATTGATCAAGTAGATTCTTGCATTTTCCTAGAACGATCTCCTCTTTTCCTTTTACAAGTATTGGAATGATAACAACTTGAATCGGAGCCAAATCAAAAGGCAAGATTAATCCCTTATCATCACCGAGATAAGCAATCATGCCCCCATAAATGCGACTTATTGCCGGACCATAACACGTCTGATAGCAATACTGTTCCTTTCCATTTGCATCTATGAATTTAACATCAAAAGGTTTTGAAAAATTTTGCCCTAATAAGTGCGTAGATGGGAGCTGCAAAACTTTTCCAGAACCCATTAAAGCATCAGCTGCATAGGTGTGGACGGCTCCTGAAAATTTATCCCACTCAGGTCTTTGAAAAAAGATAATCGGTATGCAGAACTCCTCTTCTAACATTTCATGGGTCATTTGCATGTCTTCTATGACTTGATTTTTTGCGTCTTCTTCTGTAGCAAAGCAATTATGTGCTTCAATCCAATGAAATTCTCTCCCTCTAAAAAAAGGACGTGTCATTTTACCCTCATAACGCCATACTTGACAAGATTGATATCTTTTAAACGGTAAATCATTATAACTTCTAATCCAGTAAGCATACATCTTGTATAATGCCGTCTCACTGGTGGGTCTGAGGGCTAATCTCTCACTTAAGGGTCCAGAACTTCCTGCTTCAGTAACCCAAAACACCTCTGGAGCAAAACCTTCCACGTGTTCGGCCTCTAAATGGAAATTGGACTCGGGTATGAGTGAAGGCATTATGAGGGGAAGATGATGGTTTTTTTCTAATAGATCTTCATACTTCTTGTACATTTTTTTAATTGTTATTGTTGCCCATGGAAGATAACAGACAAATCCTTTAATATTATATCTAATATCTGCAAGTTCGCATTTACTTATTAACTCCGTATACCATGTAGAAAAGTCTTCTTCTTTTAAGGCAGTGATTCCCGTAATGGGTGCTTCTTTTTTCATTTTTGCCATTGTAATCATCATTATAAATTAAACAAAAATTAAATATTTAATGCATTGATTGTCTTTGAAACTCACGCATCATAAATAATAATCATATTTTCAATAATCAAATTTTTAAAGGTTTAAAGTGATACTTCCTAAAATTTTGAGATACCTATTTATTTGAATATCTTTTCATGTCATGCCATTCATCAAGTTCTTAATTGAAGTAATATTTTGATATCATGTTGAGCATGAGTGAAAAATTGATTAATAAGAACATTATTGGGACATATACCAAGCGACTTGAAAATATGAACAAATATAAATTCACGGAGAAGGGGGATGCACTTTACATCACAACATTGGTCGCGGAAACAAGGCAACTTCAAGACCTCCACGTGATAACAGATATAGGTGATTTATCATTTGATTGTGATGCTCCTGAAGACCTCGGAGGCTCTGGAACTATCGCAACAGCCATGAAGCTTTTTTTAGCTTCATTCGCAAATTGTCTGGAAATCACGGGATTATTATATTTTTCTTTTTCACACCTGAAGATCAATTCACTAAATGTGAGCGTTGAAGCGACTCATGACAAGAGAGCAGCTTTAAATATCAAGGGTGCTCCTTTACCGGGATTTTATAAATATAAAATCACGTGGTATGTGGATTCAGAAGAAAGACTGAGCAAGATTCAACAAGTTCTTAAGAAAGTAGAACAAGCCTGTCCTGTAAGAGGATCTTTAGAGCATCCTAAAGAATTCTTAGAAGAAATAGTTATCATAAAGGAAAATCGATAACATCTTTCTATTCTTTATCAAATAATAATCGAGCGTCAGTAATTATCTTCTTGTCTTTCATTATTACCTTGTATTTTTTTGACTCTAAATAATTTTTTAGTTCATTTCCAACTTTTATAATAATCCCTTCACTTGCTTCAGGATTCACCACTAATTCCATAACAGTTTGAGCTGATTCAAAGCTTTGTTTTTTTAACTCTTCAGTTAGAGGCTTTATAATAATATTATCGGCACCTGCAATCTTTCCAATTTTCTTTATTTCTTGCTCTAAAGGACCAATAGCAAAAAATTCGTGAGTTTTAGCTTCAAATTTCTCTGCTATAATTGTCTCTAAAACATTTCTCGTCTCTTGGTCATAAAAAGCCGTTAATTCTTGACTACTTATCACTCTATATTTCCCTGATATCAGAATATCCTTCTCTTTAATAAAATCAATAAAAATTTCATAATAATTGTCATCAATCTGTTCGAAATTTTCAACGTGTCTTACAAAATCAGTTAATTTATCCATGAGATCATAATAAAATTTCAGTTTTGATTTGATTTCAAGTTTATCCCGCATATCTTTTATCTCTGGGTAATATTTTTTTAAAATTACATTTATTTGCTTGGTAATATTAGCACATATCTGAGCAATATCATTCACGTGTCTGATAGACTTATCTCCCATTAATTCAAGCAATCTTTCATCCAGTACTTTCAATCCCTTGAAAAGTTCATCGATTTTTTTCACATATTTTTTTTCAATATAAGACATATTCTTCTTCCTTTATTTATTTCAATTCTCTCACTATTAAAAGGATAAAAATACTCCTTTAAATGATTAATGAAAAGGAAATAGTTGTTTTTCTGTTTAGCAATTGCAAGATTTACCAATTAGACAATCACTAATTGAAGTTATGAAAGATAACATTTTTCATGTCTATATGAATGGTAATGGTAATAAGGTTGTTATAGTAATGAATTTTATTGAATATAATCCCATAAAACCAGCATTTAGTTCAAGCGGGACGTATGATGATGAGAATTATGTAAAGAAAAGCATTACATCGATTCAATTTAATAAAATCAAGCATTTTATTGATGAATGTGTTAATTATACGATAAATCATGTCAAGGATGGAGTAAAATTAGGTGGAATTATTATCATTAAGGAAGGGAATAATGAGACTATTTTTATTTTAGGTCCAAATTCTCGTTACTTTATAAATATAAAGAAAACATTTCACGAAATAATTGGGAATTAACCAATCTTAAGATAAAGATATTTCCAAAATCTTTTAAAACTCTTGATAATCTGCGATAAAATATTAAAAAAAAAAGACTATGAAAAAAAATTGCCTAAAGTTTATTTTTGATTTGTTTACTTCTTGAACGTAGAGTGACTTCGGTGACTTTTGCAATTTCACTTACTTCTGCCTGTGTTTTACGACAATTTCCCGCTTTGGCCGCCATGTAAATGACGGAAGCCGCTAATCCTTTCGGATCCTTGCCCGTGCGAAGTAATCCGTTCTTACTTGCTTGTACGAGCATCTGAATGGCTATCTTTTGTACCTCCATTGGAAGATCGAGGTCATTACCAAATCGAAATACCAATTGTTCTGCTGTAATAGGCTTGTATTTCAAATTAAGTTCAGGCAATACTTCCTTCACTACCATGCCCAAGCTACGATGGACAGTCCTTCTTGGAGTCATCGATGCTTCGCATACTTCTTCAAGTAATCGTGGAAATTCATGTACTCTAATTGCGGCATATAAAGAAGCGGCGATGAATCCATCAATAGAACGCCCCATCGTTAATTTCTTTTTTGCCACCACGGAATAGATTTTCCATGATGTTTCTTTAATATACTCAGGTACATTCAATTTTGACGTGAGCATTTTTAACTTTGGTTTTGCTTCCCAGAAATTTCTTTCAATGCTAGAAATTAATGAGTTTTGAATTTTTGATAATCTTGAAAATAAAGTCTTGCCTTTAGCACCAATTAATCGTCCTTTGGAATCGATCTTAGAGTTTGGGAGCATTGTTCGTGGTCCGAACTCCCTCCATCGAGGTTCAGTTCTCCTGCGTTTATTTACCTCTTCCACGGTATAAGCTCTTCTTTCATTTCCAACAAGATTTCTACTTATAATCATCCCGCAGTTAAGGCAAACATTATCGCCTTCACGGGACTCGATGGATGGGTTTTCACAGCAAATATCGGATTCCTCTGATGAACGGGCATTCATTCGAAGTCGTTCTTTGTAGTTGTACGACATATTTATCACTTTTTTACATTTTTACTGTATTGTTTTATGGATGCATTAATTTTTAATGTTATGAGAAAGTTAATGATCAAGATCGATAATTCATGGTTCACTTTCTAAACAGTTAGTGTTGAAATCCATATATAAATTTATCAATTTTTTTTTATAATCATTTACTCTTTCTTAATAAAATTATAAATCACTATAGTATTTAAATGAATCCTCTTGAATTAGTTCTAGTCTGCCGCTACATACAATAAATGGGAAAAAAATGGGAAAAATATAAACAAAAATAAAATGAGCTTTTATAAAATTGTAGAAATGATAAAGTGAAAAATTACGTGCTTCTTCAACAAAATTATAAATTACACTTCATTTTATACTATCTTTAAATTAAAGGATAATACATCTCAATCTTTAGAAATAA
>DXJM01000230.1 GCA_019057355.1 Promethearchaeota archaeon
GCACAACTTTAAATTTTAATTTATCGTTAGTATTGTTTGCTGGTGAATAAACATTAAAACTAATAAAAACTTTATTTCTTAAATGAACAGAGTTAATTTAAAGCACTTAATCATCAATCATGTGTAAAGAATAGACGTGCAAGCTTTTCACTTGATTGTGTTTAATGGTAATATATCTGAACCCTGGAGGTTTATATTTATCCCGTAGTGAAAGAGGTCCAAGTGCTTGCGTTTGAAAAACGAAAGGTTTGTTGATATCAAACCAAATCTTTAACTCGTTGTCATCCTTAAAACCCTCAATAATTTCTCTATATATATTCGTGAAAATCTTACAAGGTATAGCAACATTTATGGGTAATAAAAATATTCCTAATCCTACTTTCATTTTTTCCTCTTTTTTAACTTCTTTCAATCTAAATTCCTTTAAAGTATGGGTATGCCCGCATAACACAATATCTATTTTTCTTCGGACCACATCATCTGAACCCGTGCATATTTTTAAGAATCTGCTCCAATTGTACATGATGGTCTCATATTTCAAGTCCAAGACTTTCTCCAATCGTGCTTTTCCATAATATTTTATCATATTTTCTTCATAAAAATCCCCCCATCTTAAATATCGATCAAGCTTGAAGATTTTTTTGAACTTTTTTCTCACAAAATAGGTCAGATTAGGTGAAATTGGAGGTGAGTGCATTGCAATTATGATTTTTTCATCCTGGCACAGTCGAATAAAAGCTCTTAATAAATGAATTTGTTCATCTTTTAATCCCTTTGTACTTGGACTTCCTCTCAAGTAATCATGTAAATTAAGGACTGAATCATGACCTGTATCGAGCAATATAATATTATAATTATTTCCAATTTCAACTTTGTAATTTAAATTTGGATTGAATAATCTAAAATAATCTCTCAAAAACCTGTTTCGAGAATAAAGTGCTTTAAAATAGTTGAAAAATCTAATATCCGTATAATATCTTATGTCCCTTTTTTCCATTCCATACACTTGATAAGTCTTTCCTAAATTTAGACTATAGTGCCCTTTACGATAATCATGATTGCCAACACTCAAGAATATAGGGGCCAATATTTCTTTCTTGTTAATAAGGCTCTCATCGGAAAAAAAGGGTGGTTTATCCAAACCCCTATTCAAACCAAGCAAGATATCTTTAAATACATGAAAGTTATTTTTATATTGGTAATTGCCCCGCGCAATTTCAACATAGTCTATTAAATCGCCTGTCATCAATACAAAATCAAGTTCCTCGTAATTTACTCGAGTATTGATAAAATCAATGAACTTTCGAAGACTATTATTGAAATTATATTTAGCGAGGTGTAATTCCTCCAATTTATCTTCTTGAATGCCTTTTTTAAATTGTAAATGAGTAGTTAAATAACGTTTTTGCGATTCTGTAAGCAGCTTATGCCGACTAATTTTCTTTAAAAACTTTTTTTTTAAAAAATCCGCTATGAAATCATTTCTTCGAGACACGTGAAAATCCGTAGAATGAATGAACTTAAAGCTCGACCAATCCTTTTTAAAAAGTGCAATGGCATGGTAATTTATATTATCTAGTATAGTATTTGGCAGCTCATGAACAATATCACAGAGCAAGCAACTTCTTCGAGATTCAAACAATAATTTTTCTAATATGATATAATTTTTTATTTCCAGAGTTATCCTATAAAGATCTTTTCTCTTCCCATAAATTCTTTTTATTTTTAATAAATAACTTGAAAAATCTCGAATGATACAGTTAGCTTTTGTCGTCAAGTCATCAATATTGATATCTTTGTGATTGATCTTGTTGATTTCTATTAATTGAAGGGGATATCTTTCTCCTCGCCTTTGTTCAAAACTACCTTCGTCTTTTATTATTGGTTGAAGGTAAATGTTATTGTGAAAAAATTCAAGTATCCTTTGTGGTGCTTGTCCGGGAATGGCGATGATATACGCATTAAAAGTTATTGGTTTTTTATAATTAGCTTCCTCATCCAAATAATCTTGAAAATTAAGCAATATCGGTTGTCCCAAGTTAGGAAAAATAATAATTGGAAAATCCCCTTTTCTCACGTCTAAGACTTGCATTTTTCATTTTTCAAGTTATGGTTATTCTAAACTTAAAACATTCATGTTATTTATCTTTTCATATCTTCTTGAATCAATACAACAAAAAGAAATCAAGCAAAATGTGATATCATTGGTTTGAGCAACCTAAATAATTCTCTTTTATATGTCCTAAGGTATTTTCCTGTCTTTCAAAACAATCCTTAATAAGGCTTATTTAAACGAGTTTCTTTCTTTTAGATCTCATGTCTTGAATTGATGTGAAGGAAAAAAAGGTTTTTTTATATACTAATGGATGTTTATATAACACTTATACCAATAATTTATAAAAAAAATCAAAAATCAAATGATTAAAATGAAGAAGTTAAAGTTAAAAATAAAAATTTTGAGCCTAAGTTTAATACTCACGATGCTCCTTGTGCCATTTACGTTCGTGACTAATGTTTCTGCAGCACCTCCTCCTAATTACGTGGGAGTTACTGAGGGTCAAGAAATTATTTGGGAGTTTGAAATCAATCGAGATCCAATGAGAGAATTCATGGATGACGTAAATTTTGCTTTAAATGATCTTCTTGACTTTATAAGGGATGATACCTACGGGTTAGCTGATGCTATCAAGGAAATGATACCAACAGAATATTTAAGCATGAATCTAGCTGATGCAATCACCGAGATGATCTCAAGCAAAACTTCAGAAATGCCTCTTTTACCTTCTGGATGGGTGGATATGAATTTAAGCACCATGATTGTTAATATAATTAATGACATGCTCCCTGAAGGATTATTACCTGAAGGTTGGATGGACGATTTACTTGCTTCTGAGATACTACCGATTTTACTTGAAAATATTACAGGAAACATCTTGAGTGGGGGATGGACGGGATTAAACATGTCGGCACTCATGGAAACCGTGTTAGATACTTATTTAACCAATGAATTATTTGAACCCGGTTGGCTGGACTCCTATAACATCTCCACTGCTTTTGATGTCCTTGTAGAGAATCTAACCATTGCCTTGGAAGATAATCCCGCATTTGATGGATGGATTGATTTTAACCTAACCACTCTTGTAATAAAAATTATAGAGAACGTTACCTATGATAATATGCCCTTAAATTGGTTAGACATGGACGTTAAATCTGCCATTAATGCTCTTTTAACATCTGGACTCATTCCAGAAGAATGGTTAGATTTAAACGTTTCAAGATTCTATGGGAAGGTTATAGAAAATTTAACTTCGGATTTTATGCCTGATGGCTGGATGGGCATGACTATTAGCGAGGTTACAGATATATACCTTGGATTGCTAAACGGATTTGTCGATCAGGGCTGGATAGAAGTATTACGCTGCATTATTGATTCCTATATATCAACAGTTTCAATGGCTTTTATCTTAGCCTTTGATGGAATCGAATCTCTTGAAATATATGAAATGTTAGGATTTTTTGATAATAAGACATTTCAAGATATTTTAGATAATGCCTATTATTCGTCCCAAGAGTCGCCTCTTGCCACTGCGACTATGGGAGAGCTCTTGAACATGTCTTTAGACGAGATATTTGTAGACAGTCATGGTTTATATATGAGCTCATTGTATATTGAAACCATATCACATGATAATTTCACGGTTTATCCAAACCCCTATTATAAAATCTTTGGTGAAGTTTTTATCTCGGGCACGGGTATTTCTGGATATTATGACGTAATCGATGTAATAGACAATACCACCAACCTGATAGTCATCTTAGGTTCAGGAGGGTATCCCGTGGATTTAATAGAACTGGGATATCAAGCAGGTGATGGTGTTACTTTCTTTTCAAAACCAATAAACTATTCAAGATGCAGCACGTCGGAGATTATTGAAATATATCTGGATTATATATTTCTACCTTTTAATCTCATGTCCATGCAAGAATCAATGGACTTTATCGAATCCATGCTACCGATGCTGGCTATGGATCCTTTCATATTTGGATATTATGAGATTATACCTCCCGCAGACATCCTAGACATGACAATTAATGAACTATTTGCATTTGTTCTTGAATTTATTAACAAGCGACTCTGTTACAGACGTGATGTTATATCTCATACCCAAGTTATTTCAATTGATGGAGATTACAATTTTACCGTAGCACCTGATCCAACGAATAATACATGGGTCGACAAGCTCGTTATCCTGCCTGGTAACACTCCAGGTGTGATCAGTCAAGTTAATGATAATGGTCCTAACGTAACCATTTTTTTAATTGCACTGGATCAAACCATCACGGAACTAGGATTAGAAACCTACAGTACTGTCCCAATTTATAGCGAACTCACTCAAATATTACCTTTAGGCTTCGATCTTGAAAACGTGACCATCCAAGACTTAATTGATCTGATTCCTGGGCTGAATGCCACGCTTCCAGATCTTTTAAACCTGATATTATCGAGCCCAACTGGGACTGATCCAATCATCTTTTCCCATTTATTCTTGATAAACTCGTCTTTACGGGAAAACATCCATATGTCGGTTTTATTATTAGAGCAAATAATCCCTGATGCTGTTTTCTTTGATTTAGCAGGATGGACTCTCGATGAACTTGTTGATAATGCTACAGAATTATTAAACTCAACATTTACTCCAATGATGGATATGTTTACTCCTTTTATGACAGGTGGTTTTGATGCATTTCTTGATTTAATTGAAGGATTTGGGCTTTATGAGACTAATTTTGCATTAAAGATTGTAATTGATGAAATTGGTGATGAACTTGAATTATATCCTTATGGTCCTAAAGCCGTTCCCATAAATATATCCACTTATTTCAGTCCAGATAGAATGAATAATTGGTTCCCCTTTCCTCTTGAAATGATATTGCCCTTTCCAATTATTTCAATGGGATTAGGTGATATTGGTGATATTCTTATTTGGGATCCATCATCTAATATCCCTGGAAACTGGCTTGGTGGTTTTAATACTCAGATAATACAAAGTTTTGCATTACTAATGGCAAGATCATATGATTGGTCACTCCTTAATAAGATATTGGATCTTCCATCACTTGCAATTAACATTCCGGGAAAGACTCTATTGAGTGATATTAAAGCAATATTACTGTCTATTGGTTGGACTGAACAAGGAATATTAGAAAATGCAGAGATAAATTATGGCGGAGTACTAGTGGCAAGATTTAATTTATATCAGGAATCCTCCAGTCCGACCGTTATTTCCGGATTTGAGATTGTAATTGTAATAGGAGA
>DXJM01000231.1 GCA_019057355.1 Promethearchaeota archaeon
CTGTATCCCGCTTCTCGCCTTCAAGAAGTGGGAGACCAGTCGCCAGTAAAACTGCTTGAGACGATATCCTAGACATTTTAGCTTCATTTCTTATGTTTCTCCTTCTTTTTTTCAAGATATTTTGTTAAAGCATAATAAAATAGAAACATTAAGCCTAAAACCGCAAGAATGATAATTAATACGAAATTAAAAGCATTAGACAAATTTTTTATGACATCAAGAGGTAAGGTAGCAAAATCAAGAGGTAAAGTTAAAGCATGTTCTTGAAGCAATATAGATCCCATTATAGAAAAAAAAAATGCTCTAAATATTGAGCCAATAAAAGTGCCTATTGCATATTCTTTAACATCAATATCGACTAACCCGGAAGTATACGATATGACATCGAAGGGAATGGCAGGTATAAATCTTGCTATAATTATTACTTTAATTCCATATTTAGATATAAGATCATCGACAATATCAATTCCTTTTTTACCAATGAATTTTTCAGCTAAAGGCCTCCCTCCTTTTTTACTAATATAAAAGCATAATAGAGCTGCGGCCATCGAACCAATTATCCCCATAAGACCACCTAACAACCATCCCCATATCATCCCTGTTGCTAAGAGGACGACTTCTGAAGGTATCGGGACTAAAAGCCCTTGTATCGCCATTATGATTATGAAGAGAAGAATTCCTAAAAATCCCAATAAATAAATTGGGTTGACAAAAAATTCCACAACAAGTCTAAAGAGAAATGTATCATCCACGAAGAGAATGTAATAAATTAAAACAAGTGAAATGATAAATAATGCTATTAAAATGATTATATATATTAATGTTTTTTTAGTATATTGGGAAAAATCAAATAGATTTTTGATATATTTCTTAAATTTAAGACCAAAAGTTTTATTTTCTTGAGTTCCTTCCTTGATTTGGTCAATATCTATATTTTCTTCCATGTTAATCGATATATTGAAATTTTTAAATTAATATAAGTAATTTAATTTTATTTAAAAACTATTATATTAATGTATTTGAACAAAAAATTCTAAAAAAGAATAAATAAGTGAGAGAAATAACACAATGAAACCATATATTTTTGGTCATAGAGGCGCAATGGGTTATGAAATAGAAAACACTATCCCTTCATTTCGCAAGGCATTAGAGATGGGAGCCGGGATTGAAACAGACATTCAGCGTACGAAAGATAATATCTTAATATGTTTTCATGATCCTATTTTTCATATTAATGGGCACCAATACATTGTAAAAGATCTTCCATTTAATGAACTGAAGCAGATAAATTTCAAAGATAAACGAATTATTCCTACTTTGGAAGAAGTTTTTCAACAATTCCAAAATGAAGATCCTTCTTTGCGTTTTAGCTTAGATATATTCGATAGAGAGACGGGTGTTGCCTTGATTAAACTTGCAAAAAAATATAGAATCTTGGATAGAATTGAAATTACTGACATGAGGATAGAAGTTCTTACTTGTTTGAGAGATTATAACAGAGATATAAGACTCATTCATACGTTACCATTAGATATTTTAAATATAAACACGCATCAATACGATTTCGATGAAATGAAATCTCATGGAATTAACACGATCAATGTTAAGGCGGATAAAAACAGGTTAAAATTTAATTTACATTACATCATTGATAATGGATTTAAATGCTATTGTTGGGGTGTTAATCATAAATCTCAAATGAAAAAAGTGTTAAAATGGAAGCACAAGGATGAGATTATTGAGGCAATATATACTAATTATCCTGACGTGTTAGGATTTTTAAGAGATAAGTATTATTCATAAAAAAGAGATTAAATTAGAAATTCATATATGAGATGATTAAATTTCTGGGAGGAGAATGATGAATTTACTTCCTTTTGAATAATCATCCCTTACTTTATTTTCAACCCAGATTTTTCCATTATACGTATCGATTATTTTTTTAACTAAAGAGAGACCCAAACCAATTCTTTCTAATGATTTTTCCTTACTAATAATTCTACTAAAAATTTTACTTTTTCGATTATCCTCAATCCCTTTTCCATTATCGTGAAATTCTATCCTTATATATAGTTTATTATTTTGCTTTTCACTGGAAATTCTAATCAATATTTTGATTTTACTATTATCATTATGTTTTATTGAATTTATCAATAAGTTTTCAAAAGCTTCAAGTAAAAGTTCATTTGCATAAGAAAAGAAAAGAGATTCCTGTAATTCTAACTGAATATCGATATCTTGGGAATAACTTGTTTTTATGAATTTTATGGCATCCTTTAAAATTTGAACAATATCCATTTTTTTTAACAAAGGCGCATTGCTTTCAATTTTAGATAACATTCGTACATTATCAATTAAATTTGAACCACGTTGTACTTGGTTAATTATGTCTTCAAGAAGTCCGATAATCTCATCATTCTTAGATCCATTCTTGATTTTTAGTAAGCTTATTTCAGTTGTGGTTAATATTGTTTGAAGTATATTGTTAATATCATGAGAAAAAAGGTCTTTATAGAATTCTGAGCGATCAAGAGCTTCACTAATCTTTTTTTCAGAGGATAACAATTTTTTTTCTGTTTCTTTTCTCATTGATATATTACGTGCGGCAATCAATACTTTTTTTTCCCCAATGCTGTTATTATATGTGGTTCCTTTAATTTCTACATGCACGTTATGCCCTTTTTTGTCCAATAATATAATTTCCTTATTTGGATATTCAGATTCTTCTTTAAGAAGATTCCGTATGGTTTTGTGAAAGTTGGGATGGATTATATTAAAAATATCTTTACTTATAAGATCATCATTTGAAAATCCAAGAATTTCTTGAAACGAGGATTGGTTTACTTGTTCAATTAAACCTTGATTTCCAATTATTAAAATAAAATCGTGCGATTTTTCTATGAAAATACGATAAATCTCTTCCGATTCTTTTAACTTACGTTCAAGATTCTTGTTTTCACTAATATCCCTTCCTATTAAAAAGAATTTAACATCACCACTTATACTCTCAAAGATATGTATCCCTAATTCTATCCATATATATTCTTCATTTTTTGTTTTAATTCTGAGAGCAATTCTTCCTTTTTTTTTTCTATTAATGTTTCTGAGTTCATTAGCCAAGTATTGAATATCATCAGGATGAACCTTGTCAATAATTCTAGTTCCTATTAAATTTTCATATCCGAAAATATTTTCATAAGCTGGTTCATTAATCCATTCAATTATTAGCTTGCTATTTACAATTGCACAAATATCATTTGAGCTTTCAAAAACAAAATTCAATAATTTGGTCAATTGAGATGTGATTCCATTGCTTTCCATTGCTTTCTTTTTTATTCGTCACTTTAACTAAAAAAATAAATAATTTTAAGATCTTCAAGAAGAAAAATAGCATATTGCATTAAAAAATTTTTATAAAAAAAACAAGTTAAGTGATGGCAAAATACCAAAATCGTATTTTTTTTAACAAATTAAATGCTAATTATCAGTACTTGATTAAATGATCATACACCTCATTTTATTTAATTCTTCTTCTCGACAAAATTCTGAATGAGGTGGACCTACTCCTAACTGAAATTGGA
>DXJM01000232.1 GCA_019057355.1 Promethearchaeota archaeon
AATTAGAGATATTTAAATTTCAATCAAAAAGAAAAAATCAAAAATACACTCAATTCTATTACTTCTTTTCTTTAAAAATCACCGATTCAATTTTGTTTTTATTAGAGTAGATCCCTTTATAAAGCAGAATAGTTATAATAGCAGCAAAACTAGTAGAAAAGAGCACGTCAGAGGGATAATGTGCACCTATTAATACCCTAGATATTGCAACAAAAAATCCCCAACTTAGAACGGATATAATTGTTAATATTTTAATTGGATCTTTCCATTTTCTATTCTTAATAAGGATAAATAAAGGTAAAAACATCCAACCCATTGCTGCATGACCGCTTGGAAAGCTTACATTTTCGGTACTTGGTCCTGGAGGTAAAAACCAAGGAGTATAGAAACTTTCACCCATAATTATTATATCTTCATATCGAACTCTTCCAGTAAGAAATTTTAATACATATACGATAATTAGGGGATTCAATAATGCAAGCAGGGCTATAATCAAAGCAATGGTGAAATAATTTCTCCAGTCTTTATTCAGTGTCATTACTAAGAAAAAAGCAACGGAAATTGTAATGCTCAACCATATTAATAAATCATTCATTTCTACTGAAAAAACTTCTATTATACTCATAATTATTCCAACGATAATTATGATTAATGCCCCAATTTTTTGTTTCTTTAGGTCATTAATAAATCCTCCCAAAAGAATAGCAATTGAAATTCCAATCAACCCATAACCAGGTAATTCACCATAATTTTTTCCGAATATACCTAAATAAGAATCAACATCAACGATAGTTTTGGAAATTTGTAAATCTGTAAACCCAAAAACAATTGCCAATATAACCCAGGTAATCAAAACAATAATGAATATTTTTGCAATTGATGATTTCTTAATAGACTCTAATATTGTCATTTTTAATTCTTTAGATTTATAAGGTTTAATTTAAAATAATTTCTATCATTTTAAATATTTCGAAATGCTATATTAAGAAAGTGAATCGTGAATTTAAGCATCCTCACTTTCATCCAGAACCTATCTGATAAATGTATATAGCATGTATAAAAAAAATTGCGCTGTCCTGAATTTTGTTTCCAGAAGTATCAAAATGATACCAATATAATGAATTTTTTTAATTAACTTGTTAAAATTAAATTCAAGATAAACTTTACTAATGAAAAGCGTGGTATCCCCTTTTTCGTTTTTTAAATTCATTGAAGTGCTAATTTTAGATATTCTTTAGATAGAAAGAATTATAAATTGTATTAACCAATAAAATTAATTACAAAAAAGAAGTGGATGTAAAAAAATGAGGTAACTTCATGAAAGAGATTTATCGAAATTGTGAAAATGATAGATTTGAACGATTTAAAAGAAAAAAATTCTCAAGTTCACGTTAAGTGGGCTTATGAGCTTGAACATTTATTATTTTGAGGAAGATGGTAATGGGAACGTGATCATCTCCTTCTCCCATAATTATCAGCAAAATAGGGATTTCATAGCTAATCCCGGCATCCAAATACGTATTTTTTCCGAAATGAAAAATGGCAGAGGTCTTGAAATTTCAGCAAGATTCCACCCTTCTTCCAACTTATTAGCAAGTCTGCAAGAAAAAAAAACGGGCAGATCTACGTGACTATGTTCTTGAGAAAAAATTGAAGGTGTTTATACTCCAATGACTCAAGGATATCCAAAAAAAAATACATAAAGGAAGTGATCTCATTAAATGACTCTACATGATTAAGATAAGGAAATGGCCTTAAAGTATTCAGAAACAGGCAACCTTCGATACCCTGATTACCTTTCCCGAATGTTTTAGTGAAATTGAATCCGATTGGGAAGAAAATAATCGCGAATGGGAAATTCGCTTAGGAAACATAAATTCATTTAGTTTTTTGTATTAAAATGACTCAAAAAATGCTAAGTTTTCTTTCTTTTTTTGAGTTATAATATTTGAATAAAATTAGAAAGATAATTATTAAAATAATTGCACATCAGAAAAGAAGACTAAAAAGAAAAAGTTATAAGATATTTTTAATTATACTACACAAAAGCGTTCGTAGTGTAGTGGTAGCATGTCGGCCTTCCAAGCCGGTGACCCGGGTTCGATCCCCGGCGGACGCATTCTCCGAAAAAATACTATTTTTTATATCTTTAGCGAGTTCATTGTATTTGATGTATAAACTCATAATAATTGATTATTTTGCTTACGACAATCCAAGCATCTAACGAGTAATTAGAAATAGATATCGTCTTTTCAGAAAGGATTAAAATGTCTTTTAAAAACGTGTTTTTTTGAAATCCTCCAATGATGGCAACATAATTTTTGGAAAGTGGTTTTGGAAAGAGTGATTTGTAGTCATTTAGAAGAGTACCTTTGCTTGAAAATGTGATTACTTCTCTATCCTTAATTGACTCTATTAAGTGAGGTAAGGTCACCTTTATTGAAGAAATTAAATTAACGTCATCAACACTGATGGAACCTTCTATTAATAATTTTGCCATCAAACCCTTGAACCTATTATAATTACGCGTTATTTTTATATCTGGATTAACCTCAAATATCTTATTTTTTATCGTGTGAATAAATAAAACTAAATGCCCACTTTTATTCATGGGAGAACCCAAAGCATTGAGAAGACAAGCATGCAAAATATCTGGTCTCCCTCTCTTTTTATGATTATTGAGGGATTTCATTGCAGAATGGTGAATGGCATTGTCAAGTAATTGAGATTGATAATTTTTCGCAAGCAACTGTTTTTTTACAGTAGCATGGTCCCTAATTTTTTTTGGAATCAATTCAAGTCCACATTCAGCGAGAATTAAAGTTAATGGCATTTTTTACTCAATACTTTTATTTTTCCTTTATTTTTATAAAATATCTGGTGACATGGCTGCATTCAAGACATGTCATTGATACGTGTGATCCCTTGCCTTTCTTTGAATGTAATCGTATTCGGGAATTCTTTCCCGGGTATAAAAAAGATTTGCATTCATGACAAATACGCTTTTTCCAAATTGAAGGAACTTTAATTCTGGCCCTTTGAGCATATCTTCTGGCTAAAAAAGCATATCTATTGGCGAGAATTTTATCGCTTTCGAAAATACCATGCGCCCTTTGGAATAGATAATTCATTCTTGAAATGGCTAATTGTTTTGCGATTTTTTTGTAATCAGTCATTTTTCTAAAATTGCTTCATGTAATATCTATTTTTTGAGGGGATATTTTGAAATTATAAAGGTCTTGCCACGCATGTCTAACAAAAAAGCGTTTGTTTTCTCTTTTATATCCTCTGCAAGAGCTCTAATGTCTGAATTTTCTGCAATGGATTTTAAAGCTTTTATTTTAACGATTTTATATCGTTTCAGGAGGGTAGACACGTGTTCCAAGAACTCCACGGTAACTCCATTTTTTCCTAACATACAATGAGGGTCTCCTAACAATACTTTTTTAAACTCTTCGTGATAATCCATTTTTAGTTCTTAAAATCCAAAAATTTTTAATTTTTCCTTAACTTAAGAAAGTAATTATCATAATTAAAGAAATTACAAAAAATGTCGATATTCGTTGTTAATCCCAGAACGTTAATACAAGAAGTTGCAATAAAATTGAAAGAGGATTATCCTGAAGTCACTCCACCACCTAATTCACGATTTTGGAAGACTGCTTTCTTTAAAGAACTCGCTCCTATAAATTCAGAGAACTTTTGGTATATCAGATGTGCTTCTCTTATGAGAAAAGTAAAAAAATTAGGACCTATAGGAATCAATCGCTTGAGAAAAATATATGGAGGGAGAAATAGAAGGGGTACAGCAGTTTCCCGTAGTGCACGTGGAGCAGGAAAAATTATCCGTGTGGCATTACAACAATTAGAGAATTCAAATTTAATAATTAAAACAGAAAAGAATGGTCGGATCTTATCTCCAGAAGGACTAAGCTTGTTAGAAAGAACCGCACATTCTATTTTGCGAGAAAAAAAATAGCATATTATTAAAAAATTATTTAGACTAGGTAGTTAATAATGAGCGATGAGGAAGAATTAGAAGAAATTAGGAGACGAAAATTGGCTCAATTACAACAACAAGGTCTACATGAAGAATATACAAGACAAGAAAGAGAAGCATTTGAAAGTAAAAAATATTTGATAATGCGTAAAATCTTGGATCAAGGAGGTAGACAACGATTGGAAAATATAAAGATCGTTAAACCTCAATTTGCTGAACAGATTGAACTACAATTAATTCAGCTTTATCAATCAGGACAATTAAAAGGAAGGATACCTCTCTCGGAGAGTTCTTTTAAAAGATTATTGGAGCAATTCGTTCAATCAGAAAAGAAAAAAGATTTTAAAATTAAAAGGTTCTAAATCAAAAAATGAGATGTCTTAACTATGGCAAGAAATAAAGATTTACCGTCAAAAATTAGAAGAGGAAAAAAAATAAACCAAAGTCGATCAATTCCAAGTTGGATTGTCATGAGAACAGGGGGAAAGGTACGATCAAGTCCATACTCCAGAAGGGAATGGCGCAATTCGCGATTAAAACGTGATTAAGATTAATTTAAATTCGAGGTAAGATAAGATGGCTAGAAAAAAGAAAGTAACTCCAGAGGAAAAAGAAGTAAGTCTAGATGACCTAGAAGAAGAACTTACGGGAGGGATCGAAGAAATAGACGAATTTGATGTTAAAGAGATCTCAGATGAAGATGAAATTAGTGAAGTATTTGAGGAAGGGATGGAAGAACTTGAAGAACGCGAGCTTGTTGAGGCGCCCAAGGAGGAGATTATTGATGAGCGCATTTACACCGTCCCACTTGCCAAAGCAAGACATGGCCCGAGAAATAAATATGCAAAAAAAGCAATCAGATTTTTAAGGGAATACATGACCAGACACATGAAACCCGAAGCATTAATTATCTCTCAAGAAGTAAATGAAAAAATTTGGTCTAGAGGAATACAAAAACCTCCAAGAAAGCTAAAAATAAGAGCAACAAAGAACGTTGATGGCTTAGTTGTTATATATTTAGCATAAGATTATAAATTTACAATTCCGTGAGCTCATGGCAATTTTAAAAGCCCAAATATTTGGCAATAATCTCATTGGAGCATATTTAAGTGCAAATAATTCATTTGTTCTTTATCCTCCTAATATCTTAGACCAATTATATGTTAAATTTACTAATACATTTGAGGAACCATTTTATCCTCTCACAATAAATGATTCACATTTATTGGGAATTTATATTGCAAGCAACAAATATGGAATAATTCTACCCCAAATTATAAAAGATGAGGAGATAAATTCATTGAAAGCTCATCTGAATGATAGTATAGCTATAAAAAAATTAAAATCCATCGATAATGCTTTTGGTAATTTGATATTGTGTAATGATAAAGGTGCAATAATTAGCGCATTTCTGAGTGAATACAGAAAAAATATCGAAGATATTCTGAATGTCGAAACTTTTGTGTATGAATTTGCTAAATCATCCTTACCAGGTTCTTTATCATTAACAAACAACAAGGGCTGTCTGGTGTCACCTCTTACAAGTGATGATGAAATTGAAACTATAACTTCGGTGTTAAAAGTAAAAGAAACGGATGTTTCTAGTATTAATCGAGGAATACAATATCTTGGTGCTGGGGCAATTGTTAATGACAAGAGCGCAATATTTGGGGCAGAGAGCACGGGTCCAGAATTATCTCGAATTGTAGCCGTTCTTGATTTATAGATAACATTAAAATTTCCTTCTATTTAAGATTTAAGAAGAATATAAATGACCCTTTTATTACAATTAGGTTTTTTTCAAAAAAAATTGAAAATTTAAAGATTAATGAATGTGTTATTCCTAATTATATATATCGAAATGACATTTTTTTCAAATTTTTAAAAATAATTGGGTGAAAGAAGGTTGATCCAAAATGGCAATAGAAATTTAATATTTTCGGTTATTTCACTTGCTAGGCCCCGTACTTGGATATTTGCATCATATGCTTTTTTCTTTGGATAAGGCGGGGCATAAAGGGGATCTTGCGGCCGCTTTTCGGATTG
>DXJM01000233.1 GCA_019057355.1 Promethearchaeota archaeon
AGAATTCTCATAAGAACCCATATTTTATAAAGGTGTTTGAAGCAGTAGCTTTGGCTTCAACCTACGCTCAGAGATTGAGCGAGTCTTGAGTGGTCAACCCATTGAAAAAGCAAACTATAATGATGACTGGGTAATTAAAAAGGAAGTGGCTAGGATCATTGTTTCAAAATACCCAGAGCTTAAGGTTTACCTTAGCCAGGACAGAGCATATAAGGAGCATTATTTTCAGAACATGCTTGATGCTATAGCTTTAGGAATGATGGCATATGAAAGGTAAAAAGTAAAAAAAATTAAGCATGCTGCGCTCTTAAATATGTAGATGTTTGGGATATGGAATATATGCTATTTTGATAAAGGACTTTTGTCGCCAGCCCATTTCTTTATTATGATATAGATACTGTTCGAACTCTTCCTTTTGGAGGGAAATATTGACTTTCTTTTATTTTATCTGTTAGTTTTAAGGTAGAAAGATATATTAAAGAAAGAATGGAATTTTAGCTGAGGGGATAGATAATAGTAATAAATTCAGGCACCAATACAACTACACAAACAAAATATGTTCTTATTTATAAAGGTCGAGTTTCCTATAATAAATTAAGAAACTAAAGGGAATAAAAATATGAAAAAAATTTGGATTGTGATCACTATTATTGCTGTTGTGGCTTTAGCCATTGTATTGACTGTCACACAAACAAAGAAAAAACCAGAGGAGATAAAGATTGGGGCTATTTTGCCATTGACTGGTGATGCAGCACCCTATGGAGAGAGAGCAAAAAGAGGTGTAGAATTTGCGTTAGAAGAAATTAATAAAAAAGGTATTAAAGGAAATAGAATCAAAATTATATATGAAGATAGCCAAGGAAACCCTCAAAAGGCAGTTTCTGCGTTTCTAAAATTAATAAATCTTGATAAAGTTAAATTTATTCTTGGGCCGCTTAGCACCACAGAGGTCTTGTCTATCGCACCTATGGCTGAGAAGGAAAAAATTCTAATTTTAACCCCTACTGCTTCAGCACCTCAAATCACAAAGGCTGGGGATTATATTTTCCGAAATTGTGTGTCAGATTTATTTGAAGGAATTGTTGCAGCAGAATTTATATTTAAAAAATTAAATGAGAGAAGAGCCGCAATTATCTATATAAATAACGATTTTGGGATAGGACTCAAGGAGTCTTTTAAGAAAAGATTTATTTCGCTAGGTGGCGAGGTTATAGAAGAATCTTTTGAGAGAAAAGAAACTGATTTTAGAGCGCTATTGTCCAGAATTAAAAGTAAGGATCCTAAGGTAATATTCTTGATAGGACAAACAGAGATGGGACAAATATTGAGACAAGCAAAGGAACTTGGCATTAAATCTCAGTTTGTAAGTTTTAGTGCTTTTGAAGATCCGAAGATTCTCCAGGTAGCAGGCGGCGCTGCTGAAGGAGTATTTTATACTTATCAAGGGTTCGATACTAAGAGTGAAGTGGATGTTGTTAGAGAATTCACTTTAAAATATAAAGAAAAGTATAATGAAAATCCGGATATTTGGGCAGCGCTTTCTTATGACGCTATGAAGATATATGCTGAGGCTTTCAAACGAGATGGATTCAATGTTGAGGATACAAAAAAAGCTCTTTATAGCATTAAAGGTTTTATAGGAGTAGTTGGTGAAACATCTTTTGATGAAAATGGAGATGTAACAAAACCAATAGGAATTAAAAAGGTAGAGAATGGGAATTTTATATGGATTGACAAAAAATATGAGTTGGAAGGAGAGAAATAATGTACTTCTTACCTATATTTCTTCAGGGAAATATTAGAATTAATAAAACTATTGAGGTTTTCAAAGGAGTCGCACTCAGATTACAAAATGCGAGCTACTCGGAACAATCACGAATAATTCCATCTATTGTGGAGATCAGAGACACTCATCTTTCTAATGAGTGTAAAAGATTTAAAGAGTATTTTAATTCTCATATTGGTATAGCCATAATGGATTCGGATTTCATAGAGAATGAATGTGACCTACAGAACGATGAAGAATTCATTCTTCTTACTCCAGTTGCTACAGGAAATATTACTAAGAAAGATATTTTTCAACTTATCCTTTCTAATTGGGAAGCAAAGGCGATAAGAAAAGTATTGGAGGAAAGTGGAATCGATAAAGACAATTGGACTCTTCTTACAAATTTATCTGAAAATTCTAGTTATATTGAGCCTTTTAAAGATAACATTGATTGCAATATTGATTATGAAGTATTATCCAAGTGGCCTGAATTGTTTGAGAAAGAAATTTATATTATTATTGATAGCACAGGGGAGATTCCCAGGAAACTAATAGTATCATTGAGAAGTAGAAATATAGAGGGGAAAATTATAATTACTACTTCCTCATTTGAAGACTGGAGGAGGTTGCTTGTTCAGCGTAAAATGTATGACAGAGTAATTTATACTTATCCTAAACTTTCAAATGATGCTGGCAATATTTCTTCAAATTTTGCAAGGGAGTTTGGATACAACGCTTCAATTCTCCATTTATTAGCTTATGATGCCGCAAGTGTAGCGATAAAAACGTTAATTGAAGCCGGCCCCATATATTTGGGAATGAGGAATTACATGACGAGAAATATTTTTGATTTATTAATTGGTAAAATAGGATTTAGTGATGAGGGGAGACCCTATTTTTTAGGTAAGTCACCTGAAGATTTTTATAATATAAAACATCTAAATGAAAAAGGTG
>DXJM01000234.1 GCA_019057355.1 Promethearchaeota archaeon
ATTTTTAATTACACTATTAATAATCATAAAAAATTCAGAGTATCATTCAATGAATTTTGAAAAAATTCCTATTCACGAGTTGCCACCTCTCATGCAAGGCATCTTCTTGAATAGACCAAATAGATTCGTAGCCGAAATTAAATATAAAGGAAAGAAGGAACTTGCCCATGTCCACGATCCTGGAAGAATGAAAGAACTTTTAATAAAAAATGCCGACATTCTCTTTACATTTTCCAATGGAAAGTTAAAATATTATTTGAAAGCTGTTAAGGCGGATGGAGAATGGGTTTTGATTGATACTTCATTACATTCCAAGCTCGCTTTAGAAGTAATAAAATTATTACCCGAATTTGCAGATGTAAAGGAAATTAAAGCTGAAGTGAAAATTGGTAATAGTAGAATTGATTTTACTCTTGATGGGATTCCCCTGGAAGTAAAAGGTGTTTCTTTAGTAAAGAATGGGCTTGCTTTGTTTCCAGATGCTCCTACAGAACGAGGGACGCGTCATGTTGGTGAAATTATCGAGCATCATGGGATAATTTTTTTTTTAATAATGAGAAATGCGGATGTTTTTGCTCCGAATGAAAAAATTGATCCTAAATTTGCACGTAAATTAAAAGAGGCTCGTAAAAAAGGTATCAAAATTCGTGCAATACAATTATGTTTTGATGGGAAAACAATATATTATAATGGAGAAGTAAGTTTAGCTGATTTTTAATCTAATTATCTTATAATTGCATCTAATGCTTTTTCTTGTTCTGGTTTGGGTAGGGGCGTCTTGGTAATTAGATAATTAAACGTTCCAGCCTCATCTGCTCTCATTCGTAAATTCTTTAAATCCTCTGAAATGACGGACCTTGTAATCCCTTGACTCATTAACATCTTATATGCTTCTCCCATTACAGTTTTCACATAATTAGGAACTGACGCGCCCATCCACCTCCATTTACCAAAAGGATTCAAGTATCGTTTTGCTAAATCTTTTATATAGTCCGAACCAAGATAATAGGAGGCATAGGCTTCGCACACTAATCTATAAATCTCGATATTTGTCAACTTGTCAGTGCGCATCATAGGATGAAATAAGTTATAATGCTTGTAGTTATAACTGGTAATCCGCCCCTCCTTCTTCATCTCTTCATAAAACTGAGTCCCTGGAAATGCGGTTATGGGTGTGAATTGAACGCATGTTAACTTAAGTGATTTCACGAATTGAATGGTCTGATGCACCATTTCCCTTGTTTCTCCCGGGTATCCAATGATGATCCCTCCAAAAATCGAAATTCCCCTATCTTTTATCATTTTTACTACTTGTTGGGTCATTTTGGGGGTTGTATTTTTTTTATTCATGGCATCTAAACTCTGCTGGTGGACAGTCTCGATTCCCAAGAATATCTGGCGGAATCCTGCTTTTTGCATGAGATCTAATAACCATGGATTTCTATAAAGAGTATCAACACGTGACTGACAGCTGAAATATAATTTATTATTGACTCCGGACTTGATTATGGCATCTAATATTTTCTTAGTGCGTTTCACATTAATCGTGAAATTATCCTCACAGAAGAAGAGAAAATTAAATTTCCAATCGACGGTATAGATTTCTTCCATTATTTTTTTTATACTCTTTGTTCGATAGGTCATTTTATTATTATTTGGATCAGTCCACATTTTTTTAATGCAACAAAAGGTACAATTATGTGGACATCCTCGTGAGGACTCCATCTGATCAAGCCTCGTTCCAAGATAAAGGTAATTTTTACGTTTTATGAGATCATGACGAGGAATCGGAAAATTATCCAAATTTAATTCCAAGGCACGTGGTTTATTATGAATAATATTGCCATTTCTCATGTAAGAAATGCCATCAATGTCTTTTTCGGATATACTCTTTTTATTACTATCAATGAAATCAATGAGTTCACGAAATGTATGCTCACCTTCTCCTCTCACGGCATAATCTACTCCAAGATGTTTTGCAACATAATCAGGATCTAATGTGGGATGATACCCTCCCACTATGGTCTTGCATCCTTGCTCTTTAGCGATCTCTGCAACTTCCAAGGCAGATTCAATCTGGGGTGTCATGGACGTGATTGCAACGACATCATGACGATTTAAATCAGTTCGAAATTGTTTTTCTTTAAATTTTTCAACTTTAAAATCAATTAATTTTGCCTCGTGGTCAGGAACCATTGCAGCAAGTGTAATAAGATTTAAAGGAGGTCCTTTTATGACGGCATCTAAACCAGATGCAATTCGACCGGGATTCACGTATAAAATCTTCATAGTATAATCTTTTTAGCTTGTATTGTATTTTAAAAAAGGAAATGTTTTTTATAAAAACCAAGAATAGTCTATAAACATTCTTTCAATGAAATGACATAATATTTAATGATTATTGAATATTACTTTTCTCTTCATTATTTTCTCCTATTAACGATCTCTATAATAGTTTTATAAACGGGATCCACAATGGAAACAATATATCGACTCCCTTCTATATATTTCGGTCTTGCAATTAGAACAGACCAGCTTGGAGCCATCATCTCTAAAAAAAGTTTGAAAAATGTTATTGAACATATCGTTTATAAGTTTATAAATTTCCGCGCTGCTTTCTTGTTTTTCCTCATCCTTTATTGTTTTTAAATAAATACTCAATAATTCTATCGTGAAATTTTCTATGAATTTAAGCTGTTCGATACATTTTAAATTTACTTTAGTTTCTATAATCATCTTTCCAATTTCAGTCAATGAATACACTTTTTTTACAGGTCCAATGGGACTCTTTACATTTTTTCCTTTTAGAAATCCGTTACTCTTTAACTTTGATAATAAGGGATAAATAGTGCCCGATTGAGCTTCCCAGGTTCCAGCAAAATGCTTATTTAATGCATCCATTAAATCGTATCCTGAGATTCCATTAGGATACTTTATAATAAGCTCGAGGATGGTGAATTCAAGAGGCGTGAGCTTTTTCTTTTTAATTGTTTGGGAAATATTCTCCTTTTCTTCTGATGTTAATTGATCCAAATCCTCTTCGAGATTTAGAAGTCTTCCCATCCACATGTTAATCCTTTTCCTCTGAATTAAGTTCGGGTCTTTTAATGATTTTTTTTCATTCTCTTTCGCATTTTTTCCATTTCTTTCTCAATCGCTTGATCCTTTCGTGATTTTACATCACCCTTTTCGGTGATTTTTGTCTTGAAATAGATAGAATATACAAAAAAATGACCTACAATTACTGATGTCCAAAATATCCCTGGCCAGAGCACCCATAACAGTTCGGGTATTGTTTGAAGATTAGTTACAATTAAAAGGTTCATGACAGTCAAGTATGAGGTTGCATGTAAAATGATTCCCCTCTTTGAATTTGGATATATCCCCTTGGCAAATATCATGTACGAGATCGCGTGGATTGATAATCCAATAAACCAACTGAGTAAAGGATAAATAAACCAAGACGTCTGAAAAGTAATAATGGGCGTCGAAGTAATTACATTTATTATAATCAATAGGATGTTAACTAAAATATAGATAACAAAATGAATTCTTACGGTAAATCGGTATGATACCTTTTGAGCAGCTATTTTTCTTAAAGATTCCTCGCTAAATCCATTTTCTTCACTCATTTAATATTTACCTCTGCACTTTTAAATTTAGTATTGTATTTTATTGTATATTATAAGAAAACAAAATATTTATTACTTATGCTCTAAAATTGGAATAGGTGTTAACTCTTGAGCAGTTAACATGGAGATACCTTCCTTTACCGCTTTTATTTCCTCAGGTTTAGGTATGACTTCTCGACTTGCCATTATCTGCTTTAATTCTTCAGATACTTTTGAACTGGAAATTCCTTGCGAGTGAAGCATTCGAAGCCCTCCTCTTATGACATTACTTGCCAAACGTGTAATATTGTGTGCCATCCAACTGAATTTGCTGAATGGATTTAAAAAACGCTTCATGACCATTTTAAGCCAATCAAAATCATACAAGTAATAGGCTGCATAGGCTTCGACGACTAATCGATAAAGCTCCGTGTTTGATAGTTCATCCGTCCTCATCATTGAATTGAATAAATTGTAATGTTTGGGATTGAAACTGGTAATCTTTCCTTCCTTCATCATGTCTTCATAAAAGTCAGTACCAGGAAACGCCGTAATTGGCGTGAATTGCACGCAAGTCATGTCTAATGATTTTGCGAAATTAATGGTTTGACGCACCATCTTTTGAGTCTCACCAGGATATCCTATAATAATCCCTCCAAATATGGTGATGCCTCTTTCATGTAACATGTCTATAACTCTTTGAGTCATTTCAGGAGTAGTATTTTTTTTATTCATGGCATCTAAACTTTGCTGGTGCACGGATTCAATGCCAAGAAACACCTGTTTCATTCCTGCTTGTTGCATGAGATCCACTAACCATGGATTTCGATATAACGTATCTATTCGAGATTGGCAACTAAAATGGATTTTATTTGAAACTCTTGATTTGATAATTAAATCTAAAATCTTTTTTGTTCGCTTCACGTTGATGGTAAAATTATCTTCACAAAAAAAGATAAAATCATTCTTTAAATTAATATCATAAATTTCTTCCATTATTCTAATGGGGCTCTTACTTCGATACACGATATTCTGGGATGGGTCTTTCCACATTTTTGTTATACAGCAGAATTTACAAGAATGGGGGCATCCTCGTGAGGATTCCAAGGTTGTCACGCGTTTTCCTAAATAAAGATATTTTTTATAATCAACTAAATCTCTTCGAGGTAAAGGAAAATTATCAAGATTGCATTCTAAAGGTCTATCAACGTTATGGATTATATTCCCATTTCTTCCCTTGTATGAAATACCTTTAATTTTTTTTTTATCCTCCAAATTTGTGCAATCTCGATCAATGTTATCGATAATTTCTTTAAAAGTATGCTCTCCCTCTCCGCGAACCGTATAATCAACGGAAGGGTGTGCTGCAACATAATCAGGTGCCAAGGAGGGATGATATCCTCCAAGAATTGTGGTGCATCCTGCGTCCTTAGCTAATTGGGCTACTTCAAACGCGCTTTTAATTTGAGGGGTCAAGCTCGAAATCGCAACAACATCATGCTTGTTTAATATTCGCGAAAATGTCCTATCAGAATAAGATTTAATTTTAAAATCAACTAATTGGGCTTCATAGTCTGGAACCATCGCAGCTATTGAAATGAGGCTTAGTGGTTGCGCTTTAATTACGGCATCAAGTCCTGCTTCCAATCGCGAAGGATTCACGTATAATATTTTCATTTTTTTTAACCTAATTTGAACTATCTTGCTTTGATTTTTATAACATAATCTAATCCATTCTTGTCATTCTTGTCAAGAATGTTCAGTATATAGACTCAACAAATGAGTGCTTAGTATATAGAATCAACAATTGATTGTATTTAAATCTATCTTTTTATTAAAAATTATGAGAAATAATAAATCTTTAGAGCAAGATCAAGCTTTCTTGGTAGTAAATATTTTATTCCTTTTTCATTTTAAAATTCTCGGTGTCTTCATTTATCTTCAATTTTAAATCCAAGGTTTTTCAATCTCTTTCTTACATGATCGCTCATATCATAAAGCTTTTTCTCTCTCAGTTTTAATCGGATCTCTTCTAAAAGCTCAACTAAAGAATTAATTATTAGATCTTTCTGCTTTAATATTTTAGTTTCTTCCATATTTCTTGTTCCTTCCTCAGGAAATATCCCTAATATCTTGTCAATAGTTTCAATAAACCCGAAAAATCTTGTCTTGAAGGTGTCATTTATTGGTTTTTTTTCTTCGAATAACAACCTATTCACGTCTTTGAACAACGTCAGGATTTCAGCGATTACAACGGGCGTATTAAAATCATCCTCCATTGCGCCTTTTATATTCTCTTCAGAAGTTTCTATTCTGCCAATTAGATCATTAAAATCATCCAGTGCCATTTCATCTGATTTTACCTGTTTTATGCTCTGGACGGTATTGGTCATCTTTTCTTGATTTTTTTGAGCCTGATTGATCGTGTCTAACGAATAGTTGATTGATTTTCGATAATGACTTGAAAGCAAGAATAGTCGAATTACCATTGGGTCATATTTTTTTGCAACATCAGATACTAAAAAGAAGTTTCCGAGACTTTTTGACATTTTTTCATTATCAACGTTAACAAATCCATTGTGAATAAAATAATTTGCAAATCTCTTGCCTGTAAATGCTTCAGATTGCGTTATTTCATTCCTGTGATGCGGAAATTTTAAGTCTTGCCCTCCTCCGTGAATATCAATAGTTTCACCAAGATACTTAATTGCCATCGCGGAGCATTCTACATGCCATCCAGGGCGTCCTTTTCCCCAAGGGCTTTCCCAAAAAGGCTCTCCTTGCTTTACTTTTTTCCAAAGAGCAAAATCCTTTCGATCGTGTTTTTCTTGAATTAAATCCTCCTGTTCCTCATCGATTTCTTCCTGTTCCTCATTTCTCTTCTTTACATTTTGAAAGAGAGTTTTATATCCTGGAAAGGACTTTACTGAAAAATATACGGAACCATTTTCTTCATATGCATTCCCCTTTTTGATTAATTCTTGAATTAATTTTATCATGAAATCAATTATCTCTGTTGCCCGAGGATTTTTATCATCTTTTTCGATATTGAGCAAGTTCATTATAGATTCATATTCATCAATATATTGTTGTCCTAATTCCTTGAAGTCGATTCCTTTCTCCCTTGCCCTGTTAATTATTTTATCATCTATATCGGTATAATTTTTAATCATTTTAACCTTAAATCCCTTGAATTTTAAATATCTCCTGATCATGTCAAAAGTAACTGCCGATTTTGCATGTCCCAGATGCGGGCTATCATATACCGTTGGACCGCACACATACATTAAGACCTCATTTGATTTAATTGGCTTAAATGTTTCTTTCTTAAACGTGAGACTGTTGTAGATTTTCATTAATGAAAAACACCCTAAAAAATTAAAAGCCAGCGGAGAGATTTGCACTCTCGAATAGGCGCTCTGCAGGCGCTCTCCTTAACTACTCGGGTGCGTACATTCATTTTTACTATTAAATGGTATACGCTGGCGCTGGCAAAATTGATACTATATTAATAACGTATTCTCCTTTATCATACCAAAAAGGCTTTATCATTTAAATATTTAGTTCTAATAAATGCTTAGATTACAATTAATTAGATTTA
>DXJM01000235.1 GCA_019057355.1 Promethearchaeota archaeon
ATCCATCATTAATGACTGATTTCGATCAAAGTTGCTGGGTGTTTGACAAAATTGCTGGGTGAAAAAAAAACACCCAGCAACTGAAAATGGGGACTAAAAACCTTGAGGATGGAATTAAACAAGAGTTTATGGGTATTCTTGAAATTTTCCCATTAAAAAGATGATTAAAAAAAAAAATGGTATAACCTATTATTAATGCAGTAACTACCCAAACACCCAGCAACTTTTATTGAAAAATCAGACCTTGAGCGTTAAAATCCTGTTATATAAGTATTTTGTATTTTCTTTAAATTTGAATCTGCAAGTCCTCGAACTTAATGATCTTACAGTTTCTATCCATTATAGAATAAGAGTTGCTGGGTGTTTTTCATCACTTTTCCAAACACCCAATAACTTTTCTTTTACATCATGGTTAAAATATATATACCATAGTAATAAAAAACAAGAGATTTTTTTAATCCTTAAAAAATTTATCAAGAGAATCTTCTAAATAATTCAAATCCACCATGTCATTCTCTATAGACGATTTAAATTCTTTTAAAGCTCTATCATTGAATTTTATTCCAGTATATACATATTTCTTCTGTCCATTTTCTTGATAACTTCTTGTCTTTATTTTTGGCCCATATTCATTTGAAGAGTTAATTTTCCTTGTTAAATTATTAGTACCTTTAATTTCAGGTTGACCATTACTTTTCAAGAACTCGTTATATATAATTAAAAGGAGATCTTTTTCTATTTCAAAATTTTCATCTAAAGATGGAGTATCATTTATTTCTAAATATGTTTCAATAAATGATAATAATGGGGTTGAAAATAATTCCCATTGGTTACGAGTCTTAGAGTAATACTTGATCTCATACATTCTTCTATTTGAAAGGTTTTTAAGTCCATTTAGTACTTTGTTTAATAATCCCGAGAGTTCATTTTTAATAGTTAATTTTTCCAATAAATTAACATCCTGCTCCTCTTCTGTGAAAATTCGATGGAATGGTATCATTATCCACCTCCTAAAAAAAGCATGAGTGTCATCTCGAGTAGGAGGGACGATATTGCAAGAAAACACGTGTTTAGAGTGGTTTGTAAAACAATATTGTGGCCGGAATTTTTTTTCTCCCATTAATTCTTGATCTCCAACTATCTGCTTGAAAATCTCAGTATATTTCAATGGTTTACGGGGAATATCTTTTGATAAGTTTAAGAGCTTATTTTCCAAACTGGATACAGCAAACTTGTCTTCCATCAATTTGTGCAATGGTGTTTCTGAACAATTATAATCCCCAATAAAACATCTAAAAAGGCTCAATAGCGTTGATTTCCCATTAGCACCTTTTCCTGTAAATAAGAGTGCTTTTTGATATTTAATCCTTCCAGTCAAGCAATCTCCAAGAAATTCATATATTAGAGGGATATATTCATCTTCTAAAATCTCATTTAGGAATTTCTCTATGGCGATACAATTCATATTTTCTTTATATTTTATAGGAATTTGTATCCTATTCCATAATAGTCGTGAATGTGGCTGAAATTCTGGATTATTCAAGTTAGATATATCAAGGATTCCATTTTCTAAATTAAGATAAGATTCATTCAAATCAAAATCTTTTATTGTGCATTGAGTTTTTCTTAAAAGAATTCGCGAGATCATGTTAATTATTCGAGCGTTAACAGCTTGTTTCTTTTTTTTCTTTTTTTTGCCAATGATCCATTCTTTTTCTTCTAAATATTCAATTATTAACTTGTCTAACACCTCGAGGGGTTCTTCTTTCCAGAAACCATTTTGATATAATAAAATGGAGTCTTTATACTCAATAGGGCTAAGAATATCAATTTTATCCAAAATCTCATAAGCTAATAAAAATATTTTTCGTGTTTCTTCCTGTTTTTCTAATCCTAAGAGATTTTCATATTCTTCATTAATTCTCTCAATACTATAAAAAGTTTTTTCACTAATCTCCTTAAATACTTGGTTTCTCAGGAGAAAAGGTTCCTTGCGGAGTATTAATAAGATCTTTTCAAGATTATTCGGATTAAATTTAGGAGAATTTGAAAAATAATTCATGAATAGCTCTTTTTTTCTTACCTGATTTTTTTCTTTACCAATCAAGTATAAAATATCCCTTTTCTTGAACAAGTGAATTAATTTATCATATTCATATAGATCAATTGGTTTTGGTTGAACGGCGTTCAATGGCGTTCTTAAAGCATCTACTTGCTCAGTGATCGTTATCTCGGAAATAACATCTTCAAATTCAGGAACTAATTCATTATACTTTCCGGCAAGCATTATATTTTTATCAATCTGATACACTAATGCTAATTTTTCACCGTCTTGCATGAATTTTGTAGTTGAGAGAAACGGAAATTGCTCCCTGATTGGATCTAAAATCTTATTGAATATATCGTTTCTTCTCTCTTCTTGATAATTTTTGAAGGAAAATACAATCGCAAAGTCTTTCA
>DXJM01000236.1 GCA_019057355.1 Promethearchaeota archaeon
ATATAATTTATGCATTATTGAAATGTCATAAGCTAAAAAAAAGCGTGATCATGTAAAATAGAACAAAATCAAACCAGTTTTATGTACATTTTTATGAGTTCAATAATTTAGAGAGAAATTTTCTTATAGATGTGTTTATTTTTCAGTAATTTGGAGAAATTGCATGAAATAGAATTTTAATTCAAGAATAGGTGACCATTTTTTACTATAAATGTTTATTCTTCATAAGAAGCAATAGAACTCTTTGATTCACCTACCTTGACCAAGATCTTCTTATTCTTGTAGATGAGTTTTAATTTATCATGAATATATTTTGCTAAAAGCTCGCTAGTTGTTGCAGGTAATGGGAGAAAACATACATCAGAAAGGGGGAAAACATATCTTCTTGTAGGTGTAGTAATTTCCACGGATTCTCCATCTTTTTTAATTGAAAAATCTTTTGCTTCTAATGGAATGAGAATGTAATGGTCAAGTGGTTTAACAATTTCCTTTAAGGTTTTTGTAAGTTCCATGAAGTCTACCACGAAATAGTTCCCATCTAAATTATCACTAATTTCAACTGATACGTAGTAATTATGACCATGAAGTCTTGAACATTTTATGTGCTCTTTTAAAAAATGGCATGCACTAAATTTTACTTTTGAATCATTTACAATTACTTTATAGTTCATCAATAATCAGCATTCTATTGAGCTTACATTACATTTTAGAGTCATTCATGTTAGTTATATTTTATGGTTTCAAATATGATAAATTATCTCAGAGAAGATTGAGATATTTATGTGCCTGAATTGATAAAGTCAAGCTATCAGCAGGAATGAAAGCCGCTGCTGCTTGAAATAAATTGTGCAGGTGTTCGAGAGATATCTCTTTCCTTTTCTCTAAATTTCGATTAATGAGGGTAACAGGTTGCAATGCTAATCCTATAACATGTCCATCAGAATATCGTATTTTGGCGAGTTGCTTGCTAATATATTCTACTTCTTTAATTTCAGTTTGAGAGGTTATTACAAGTTTAGCAAAAGTATTCACTCCGAGAGCCACGAATTTTTTCAAAAAGTCTAATTCCATCCTTATTAGTTCATCGTGCATTTCATTAGAAGCTGCTTTAGAACTTTTATCCTTAATATCACAACAACAATATGTAAAATAAGGAGCTAGGTTCTTAATCATCTTATCATCTAATTTTATTGAACCATTTGTTTCTAAATATAAAGGATATTTAAGACCTTTCCTATTTAGGGTTTCTGATAATGCTAAAAGGAAGTCTTTTTGATATAAGGGTTCACCCCCTGTAAAGCTTATTGAATGCAAGTCAGGTGTTATAAGATTACATATTATCTTTATAATGCACGGTAGATCGATTGGATTCTTACCTTTTTTTATTACTTGAGAGTTAGGATAAAGTTCATATTGAAAATGTTCTTGTTGTGGTGCTTGCGAATGTGGTGAATCACACCAATAACAACCCGAAGATCCATAATCCCCCATAAATAAGTTACAACCGAAAAATCTTATGAAAATTTGACGTTTACCAAAACAACTCCCCCTGACAGTGCCACCCTCTCCTTGAAATGATGAAAAAATTTCGGATATATACGCTTTTGAACTCGAGTTTGACATGATATGAACTAATAATAGGAAAATATATTTTTAATGGCTTTTCATTACATAATGATTAAACCGATTTTTCATTGGTGAAAGTGTCCTTCTTAATGGCATTCTCTTCAACATGAGAAAATATTTATAACCGAATAGGTATAGTATTAGATATATCCCAATACATATTAAAGCTAGGAATTCTCATGACTGACAATAAAAGAGCATTAGAAATTACTTGCCCATTTTGCAGAGCTGTAGGTAGTATTGATGTTCCTGTTTCAGTATATTCCAATAAAAAATGGGGTGTTGTAAAAATCCAGGTTCCTGCTGGAGCTGTTTGCAATGAGCATCAATTTATTGTCCTTATAGATTCCAAGGGAGACGTAAGAGGATATGAAAGAATTGAATATTTAAAGGGTCCAGAGACAGAGTTAAAAGAAAATGTTAAAGAATCGCTCTCCTTAAATGATTTAATAGCCATTTTTGGAGAATTTGGGTTTAAATGTTTATTACATGCGAAAATATTTTGCTATCCTATTTTCATTGTGAGAAACGAGGTTAATGAAAAAATTGAAAATAGTATTGATGAATTTTTTAATAAACTTTTCCCGGAAGAGATCATGTCTTCAATGATTCCTATTACTTATATAGAACGATCGGATATCATTAATGTTCAAAATGACAAAGATGATTTATTTATCATTGAAGGAAGTGAAAATATAATACAGGTACCTTGGAAAGAAAAATTAAGACTGGAAGAAAATATTATTAGCAAAGCTTCCGAGATTATCGTTAAAAATGAACAATTAATAATTTTGCAGCAAGAAGTGACTAAAATTATTAAAATAATAGAAAATGGAAGAGAGATTCTTGAATTTTATTTAGAGATTTCCAAAGCGGAGTTCATTGATCAACTACAAAAAGAAGCAAGGATTTCAAAGATAACTAAAAATGATCTTGATATATATAAGTTATATATTGATCGTCGGTATGATCCTCATTTTTGGGATAAAATAAAGAAAAAATAACTTCCTCAAAATTATAAATGAAATATTTCTAAGTTTATGATAGTCAAGTTTAATTTAGAATCGGAATGGATTTACCATTTGTTCTCTGAAAAATTCCTAATAATCCCCCTATTATTATAATTGAATTAGAGAAATGAATCGAAATTTTAATTATTTTTATAGAGAATTCAGAAAATATTTTTTCAGATTAATCGAAAATATTGATAATGATATAGAGAAAGCGAAAAAATTTGTAATTGCTCAAACATTAGTCAATAAAATTTTTTTCATATATTTTCTCTGTAGTAAAAATGCTATAAAAATTGATGGAATTTCAATTACGGGGAAAAAATTTTTTTCTGATGAGTTCATGAATTCCGGGTCATTTATTGAAAATCTCAATAAATTCTATTCACTTTTCGAAGATCTTGAAAAATGTGAAATAAAAATAAATGATCATGATGTCACGTGTCTATTTTTTAAAATCGATTTATTTATTATAAAATCTACTGAAGAAAACCTTAATATCAAAATGAAAAAGGAAGATTGGTCGGAGATTTTTAATTTTTTAGGGCTTTTTAAATGGATCATTGATGATGATGGAAAAAAAGTTAATTTTTTAAATGAATCAGGCAAAATCATAACTCCAGATATCTTAGGGTACCTACCTGAACGATTCGCTTCTGAATTTGAAAAAAAATCTAGAGGGATTTATTATACCCCCCACCCTATTTCAGAATATATAAGCAAGCGCACTATTTATTCATTCATATTGAATGATTTAGATGTTAAGGGTGATAATGTTTTTCGAATTCGTGAGATATTGGAAAATGATAGTAATGAAAGTTATTTACATAAAAAGTTAAAAAATTTACATGAAATTAAGATTATGGATCCATCCTGTGGAACAGGTACTTTTCTAATGGAGGTTGCTATTGTTGTATTTGATTTAATAAGCGTTATAAATTCTCGATTGAAAATCATTGAAGACCCTTACGATATCAAGCATCTAATTCTCATTAATAACTTGTATGGCGTGGACATTTCACCAAGTGCCATTGAGATATCGAGGTTAAGGTTATGGTTATGGATAATATCGAGTTATTCAAAAGATGAGAAAGTGAGAGTTCTCCCAAATAATGAATTTAATATAATGATAGGAAATGCTCTGGTAGGGTGGAATGATGAAAAATTAATATACGGAACGTCTATTAACCTAAATAGGCTTTCAAAAACTAATATTGAGAGAATAACTAAAAATGCTACCCTTGAAATAACATCAAAAATTCTCGGCATCATAGCTAATTTAGAAAATCAGAGATTTACTTCTCAATTGAGAGCATATCATGAACTGAAGAAAATTTACATGGATGGATCAATTGAGAACGCAATACCTTTAAAACACGTTTTAATGGAAGTTCGTGAATATTTTATTGAAGTTCTCAACAATAATCTTGTTAGAATTTTTTCTAATGATAAAAATCCTGTGTCTGGGGTAGAAAACATTATCAATTATCATCCATTCCATTGGATGCTTGATTTTACTTCAATTATGCAAGATGGGGGTTTTGATATTATCATTAGTAATCCCCCTTATCTTTTTACTAGAGGAATGAAATTTGGTAAATTTGAGCAAAAATTCTTTTACCAGAAATATTTAAAGGAAAATGAAACACTCACTAAAGGAAAGGCAAGACAATCAGGAAAGTTAAACATTTTTTGCTTGTTTTTAGTACGATCCCTTGAACTACTTAAAATTGGGGGGAATACGGGATTTATTATACCTAATACTTTTTTACGCACTTCAACAAATGATATCGTAAGACAATACATATTAGATCATTCTTATATTGAAGAAATAACGGATTTGGGAGGTGGTATATTCAAGGGAGTCGTTGCATCGGCAATCATTATGATTCTAAGAAAAATCAATAATATCGGGAGCGAAAAGTCAACCATTAAATATGATGTCAAGGATCTTTTAAAAGCTCAATACCTGACACATGAAATAGATCAAGAAAGGTTCCGTGATAACGTGATATGCTGCTATAATATCCACGTAAATGAGCAATTTAAAAAAGTTTTTGATAAAATGACGATGAAAACGATTGATTTGGGGGATATCTCCTCTGAAATCATTGAAGGATTGGTAACAAGAAAAAATGATGCTCTTTTTACCAAAGATTCAACCATTCCTGGCGCTCAAAAACTCATACGAGGAAAAAATATTGATAGATACAAGATAAATTGGCCTGATGGTCAATATATTATATATGATCCTTCGCGACTACATAGGGCAAGAGCAAGGCACATTCATTCCAGTGCAGAAAAACTTGTCATTCAAAGAATCGGAGGCGGAACGTATCCATTACGTGCAGCCTATGATGGAGAGCAATATTATATTTTTGCATCAATTAATGGGATAATTTTAGAGAATGCTTCAAAAATTGAAAATTTCACCTCTAATTACAAATATATTTTAGCTATTTTGAATTCCACATTAATCAATGGATTTTACCTTCTTAATTACAGTAATCGATCTGATTTCACTGTAAATATAACAAAAACCTTTATCGAAAAAATTCCTATAAAAAAAGTCCAAGAAGACATAAAAAAAAAGATATCTTTCATAGTAGATTACATAATATACCTCAATAAATTCCATCCAAATGAAAAAAAAATGAATGAATTTTATGACCGATGGATATTAGATAGTTTAATATATGAGATCTATTTTAGATCCGATTTAGATTCGAATCTAATTGATGTATTATCTCCAAATTTCACGAAGGTAGACCCTCTAATCAAGAATCCAGAATCTCTAAAAATCATAAAAAATATCTATAAAAACATAAATAATGATAAAAATATTCAACAACAAGTTAGGAAAATTACCAATCATCCGATAGCACTCATGTTTAAAAATTTATTTCAATCAAGATCAGTCATGTCTCAACTAAATATTTAGGTATCTCAACTTGCACTCATAACCTGGTAAGAATTATTATTTTTTTTTTACCCATTCCCAACAATTTTGATAAAGAAGAAACTTTTTTAAAGACTCTTGACAATAAAGTAAATAATTCCCTACCTTTTATTACTATTTATACAGCAAACAATTTACTCTAAGACAGTATTAAAAAATTTATATAACCCTTGATCATAAGAAAATGAAATTATCATGGAGGAGCTCTTCGCTAAAAGAATTAAATTAGAAAAAAGAAAATTGCAAGCATACCTAGATATATCTGGCGTGTTAATGGTCACTTTAGATAAAAATGGGGATATCATGCTCGTAAATAAAAAACTTCTAGAAGTTTTAGGGTATAAACAAGAAGAATTAATCGGAAGGAACTGGTTTGAAACCTGTATTCCCCCGAGTTCTAGAGATGTTATATATCAAACTTTTAAAAGGTTAGTACAAGGGGTGTTAGGACCTCATGAATTTTACATTAATCCCGTTTTGACAAAAGCTGGAAATGAAAGGATCGTGACTTGGCACAATTCTATTGTAAAAGATGAGGAAAACACCGTTGTAGCTGTTTTAGGTTCAGGTGAAGATATCACGGATTTTAAAACAGCGGAAAAATATTATCATGATTTGTTTGAAGAAGCACCTTTGGCATACTTTTCCATTGATAAAGATGATTCGATCCAAAATTGTAATAAAGCTGCAGAATATCTCTTAGGATATTCAAGAAATGAATTTTTAACGATGAAATTTCTTGACTTGCTGGAAAATCCCAAGCTTGGATTAGCACCAGAAAAAAAAGCATTTGATAAAATATTGGATGGGTACCAAATTTTAGAAAGCAAGCTTCAATTGAAAAAAAAAACGGGAAAAATATCTGGGTTTGATTATCAATTAATAATATTATAGATCATCAAGGCAATATATTAGAATCTCGTGCAATGGTCCTAGATATTAATGAACAAAAAGAATATGAGGATCGACTAGAAAATTTGATAAAAAAATTAGAAACCATGGTTGATAGGAAGACTAAGGAACTTCAAGATTCAGAAGATAAATTTCGCCTCATTTCTGAGAATGTAAACGAGTTAATTACAGTTTTGAATGAGAATTTGGAATATGAATACGTTAATGAAGATGCTTTAACAAATATTTTGGGATATAAAAAAGACGAGCTAATTGGCAGAAAAATTTGGAATTTAATCAATCCTGAGAATATCGTGAACATGAAAGAAACGATTCAGAATATCAAAAAGGGTTTTCCAGTTCCAGAGAGAAACTTCAAAAACCAGATGAAATTGAAACATAAAACAGGGCATTATATTAAGCTAGAGTCCATAAATAAAATTTTCACCAGAGCTAATGGAGAATTTGTGATTATTTCAGTTGGGAGAGATATTTCCAAACATGAACTGATGGAAGAAAGGTTAGACAAATCAGATGAAAAATCTCTCATTTTAGACAACATTTCAGAGCAGATCATATTTCAAGACAACTTTAATAATATTATTTGGGTAAATAAAGCAGCAGCTAAGTTTTTTAACAAGGTTCCGAATGAAGTGATAGGGGAAAAATGCTACAATTTAAGGGATCTAAAGGGGAAAAAATGCGACCACTGTCCTGCAAAAAAGGTTATAGAGACGGGGTTAGCAAGTTCTGTTCAAAATATAGATTTAAATGGAAAAATCTGGAATATCAAGGCATTTCCTGTAAAAAATGAAGACGGAATAGTATTTGGAATCGTTGAAGTATTTTTTGACATAACATTACAAAAAAAATCTGAAGAAAAATTACAAGAAGCGTATGATAAAGCAAGTCTTTACAAGGATCTCATTGCTCATGACATGAATAATATCCTTCAAAATATCAGTTCATCAATAGAATTGAGCAAATATTATTTGAATAATCCAGAAAATAGAGAGGAAATAAACAAATTATATGAAATCATTGAAGATCACGTTTTTAGAGCATCTAACTTGGTTGCTAACGTGCACAAACTCTCTGAACTAGATAGATATAATATAGAACTACAGAAACTAGAACCAATGAAAATTTTAGAAAAAAGAATTGAATACATTA
>DXJM01000237.1 GCA_019057355.1 Promethearchaeota archaeon
TAGCAAATTAAAAGTGAATAGAGGAAAAAATCACTTATTTTAGGAATTCAGACGCTTATAGAGTTTCGCAGTTATTTCATAAATGTTTTTAAACTCCTCAAAAAGGTTATCGTAGATTTCTCTATTTAGGGGATCGGGCTCAAATATATTTGAATAATCCATAAAACGTGGAACATCCTCCCATGTAATATATCCGAGTCCAACGGAAGCAATAAATGCGGCTCCTCGAGCGTTGGCTTGGATTGGATCCTTTACTTGTTTTACTTTTCTATTGAGAACATCCGCAAAAATTTGACACCAAATATTGCTCTGTGCCCCACCTCCAATAATGGTAATCTCCGAGATGATCTCTTTTTCTTTCTTTATTCTCTTGTCTGCCTTTATTTTCATTTTTTTGACAATTTTTTCTACTTCTTCAAATAACCACCTAACATTGTAAGCTACTCCTTCAAGAATCGCTCTTATCAAATCTCCTCGATTCATGTCCAAGGAAATGTTATATAAACCCCCTCGAAGGGTCTCATCCGCCCGAGGTGCTCTTTCTCCATATAACCAAGGTGTAAAAATGAGGTTATTTGAACCGGGAGACGTTCTTTCAGCAATTTTATCAAATATCTTATACACGTTCTTCAATGGTGCTTCTTTTAACACTTCATCTTTATAGATTTTGAATTGTTGTTTGAGATATTGTAATGTTTGCCCCTTAATTTTCTGTTCTTTCCCCAAATCATGTGCAATTTTGTCTAAAGCGCTGTTTACGTTTTTGATGTCATTATCGTGGAGGAGCTCATCCTCATAGTTCAATAATCTTTGCATTACAAAATTTAATTGGTTTTCATTTAAACTATCCATTTCAGAAATTTCTTTTACTAATTTTGTAAATATCTCATTTAGTTGATCTTTATACTGTTCCATTAGGAGTAAATCTGTATGATAGAGAATTTTATCTCTCAAGAAGGATAACGTGCCTCCAGCAATTTCTTGTTCGTTTCCAAATAAATACATCCCCTCTACAGCTGAAGGAATTGTTCCTATGTTGTTTTTAATATTCACTTTTTTTTTATCAAGGTGGCATAACACCCAATCTGAAGTCCCAACACACATGTGCGTGCCATACTCATTCACTGCCCCCGAACCAATAGCAGCAGATATTAAATCTGGTGCACCCATGATCACCTTTGTATCCCTTTTCAATCCTAAGGTTTGCGCAACTTCTTCTGAAATTGTTCCAAGGACTTCTGTCGATTTCTTTAGATCCGGAAATTTTGTAGGATCAACCTTTAGTTTTCTCATGAGCTTTTTTGAATATTTGATGTTATTTTTTTCTCTAATGTCAGTTATCCAATGGACATGAATAGAACAATGAGAAGCAGCAATCATTCCAGTGAATTTAAAATTAATATAGTCTTGAGGTTCAAGAAATTTATGGGTGTTTTGGTAAATTTCGGGATGCACTTCCTTCAACCAGAGAATGTGGGATATAGGATCCTTTCCCGATAGGGATGGACCACCCCCACACATTCGTAACCAGCGTAAAATTTTAAAAATTGAATATCCTTGTGAACTTATTGGTCCTCCACATGCTTTGCGCGTTAATTCGGCACCCCTAGTGTCCATCCAAATTATCGCATTCATTAAAATGTTTCCATCCTTATCTAAGGGGACAGTTCCGCTCCACTGGCTAGTATTGCATATCCCTACGATGTCTTCAGGGAGAATAATTTTTTTATCTATCAATTTTTTGGCAGTGTTTAAAATTGCGGTCCACCATTCTTCAGGATCTTGTTCTGCTGCTCCACCTTCTGACAGGTAAAGAGGGACTTCTTCAAATATCCAGTCAATAACTTGTCCTTTCGTTGAGACTATTGCAGTTTTGGCTCCAGATGTTCCATGGTCAATTGCCAGAATATATTTATCATTTTTCTCGGTCATTATTATCAAAATATTTTTTTACATTAAAAATATTTATATTTTTCCACCAGTCAAGCTATTTGTTAATCCATTGAACCCCGTGCCAATTAGCAAGCCTTGTTCCTCATGAACTTCAATTTGCTTGAGACCTGCTTTCACCATATCCTCTTTCAATTCTTCTTTTTGAAATATTCTATTGTTCATTAATAGCTTGTACAAGTTAATAAGCTCGTCAGCATAAGGATTATTTGTAAGAGGAAGATCTGCTAGTGTTATCAGGCAAATAAATCCATTTGGCTTTGTTACTCTTGAAATTTCTTTTAAAATCTGTTCTCGAGGCATTCCATAAAATTTTGGATTTCTTTTATAAACAGGAACGATTACCGCATCGAAATCATTTTCTGGTTCTCTAATCTTTTGATTGTCTATGTTAGTTACAATAATTTTATCTTTTCTATAAATACTAATATCCAAGTTTGTCTCATTTTTAGGGAGGATATACATTTTATCAACATTTTTAGATACTTTCTCCACCAATGAAAAGACAATAAATTCAGAAAACCAGACGGAAAGCACTCTCTTGCCTTCTTGGAAGTATTTTAAACTTGAAATGAGACGGTCTTCTTCCTTGTTAAGAACGATAGTATTGATTAGAAACTTCAAGAGTAACTTTGGAACGTAATGGGTAAATTTAGTTGGCTCGATTTTTACACCCTTTTTTTGTTCAGTCTTGCTTGTTTTTAAAAGCCCCCTTTCTTCTAAGACATCAAGGCTATTATAAAAGCTTGACGTGCTGTATGTTTTCTTCTTTTCTACCCATTTATAAAACTTTTCGTTATCACTTGAACTTTTATTGATCAAGCTTAGTTTTGAAGGATCTTCCTGAAATTCAATAAATTGTTTAATTTGTGTATATAATTCATGTCTAACAACAGGGGATGAGTACCTCGCCAAAAATTGCAAAATTGCAACCTCGGCAATTGATAAGTCGGTAAAATCGTCTATATCGTAATAAGCGGCATAGTCATAAAACTCTTTTTCTTCTTTATTCATTTGTTTTATACATTTTTATTATTTTAAC
>DXJM01000238.1 GCA_019057355.1 Promethearchaeota archaeon
AATTTCGAAAAATTGGGTGATGGCATTAATAAAAAAGAATTTCCCATTGAGATTTACGTGGATAAAATGCTCATGGGCGAGTTAGAAACCAATGGAACGAATATTGTTGTTGATCTGAGAACCTGGAAAAGATTTGGATCCTTAAAAAAAGAGCTGACGTTAATTATTGAGAACTAAACAAAATGTTAAAAAATGTGAACTAATCTTGAAAAATTGTAGAAAATTAGCGATTTCCGGTTGCAACCGTTTCTGATTTATCTTTTTTTTTTTCTCTCTTCTCTCCTTATATTAATAACATGTAAATTTATCACTCTTATAAAATTGTAATACTTTAATTACTTCGAAAAAAATGTAATCTTGTAGGTTTTTATAGAATTTCAACGAATAGTTGAAATAACACCAATCATTTGGATCTATAAATAATTATTCATGCCACACCTGTAATAAAATGACCTCAATAGCGCGTAAAATTTTAAAGGAGCATCTTGTAGAAGGTGAATTAAGGACAGGGAAAGAAATTGGCATCAAAATCGATCACACCTTGACTCAAGATGCAACAGGCACCATGGCTTACCTGCAATTTGAAGCTATGAAATTAAACAAGGTCAGGACGGAACTTTCCGTGTCCTTTATTGACCATAATACCTTGCAAACGGATTTTAAAAATGCAGATGACCATCGTTATTTAGCATCAGTTGCGGCTAAATATGGAATAAAATTTTCAAAACCAGGTAATGGTATATGCCATCAAGTATTTCTTGAACGGTTTGCTCGTCCTGGTAAGACCTTAATCGGCTCCGATTCTCATACTCCTACAGCAGGAGGGATGGGGGTGCTGGCCATTGGAGCAGGAGGTCTAGATGTAGCGGTTGCCATGGGGGGAGGCCCATTTTATTTAAAAACCCCAAAAATATTAGGCATTAAATTAAGCGGATCCTTGCCGGATTTTGTTTCCGCTAAAGACGTGATCTTAGAACTCTTGAGAAGACTTGATGTTAAAGGAGGAGTTGGAACGATATTGGAATATTTTGGTTCGGGAGTTAAGAATTTAACCGTTCCTGAACGAGCCACCATCAGTAATATGGGGGCTGAAACGGGTGCCACCACGTCTATTTTTCCTTCAGATGAGATGACTCGGAAATTTTTAGAATCGGAAGGAAGGGGCGAGCAATGGATTGGGATCGAATATGGTTCAGACGCAGGCTTTGATGAGATCATTGAAATAGACCTATCAAGACTCGAACCCTTAATCGCACGACCTCATTCTCCTGGAAGAGTCGTGCCAGTTTCTGAAATCGAAGGTTTAAAAGCCGATCAAGTCGCAATAGGATCTTGTACGAATAGTTCATTGAAAGATATGATGACTGTCGCTGCTTTTCTCAAGGGGCGGAAAATTCACGAGGAGATTGAAATGGGAATCGCGGCCGGATCGCGGCAGGTGCTTTTAGAACTATCAAAAACAAGCGCTTTAACGGATATCATTTCTTCCGGTGCAAGATTATTAGAAACTGCTTGTGGCCCTTGCATTGGCATGGGATTTGCTCCACGATCTAATGCCGTTTCGGTAAGAACCTTTAATCGAAATTTTTATGGTAGGAGTGGGACATTAAATGCTAATATATATCTTGCAAGTCCTGAAACAGCAGTTGCTACCGCTTTATTTGGGAAAATAACCGATCCTCGAAAGATGGGATGTCATCCGAAAATAACCCTGCCAGAAAAGCTTATTATCGATGATTCTATGATAATTGAACCCTCGAACGATCCTGACTCCGTGACCATCATTAGAGGTCCAAATATCGCGCCACTTCCCGAATTTTCACCCTTGCCCGAGGATATTACAAATCTAACGGTGTTACTTAAGGTTGAGGATAATGTGACAACAGATGATATCATGCCTGCCGGAGCAGAAGTCCTCCCATATCGATCAAACCTTCCTAAAATAAGTGAGTTCGTATTTAATCAGATAGATCCTTCTTTTACTTACAGGGCGATTGAAAACAAAAAAAGAGGCTTCGGTACGATAATTGGTGGTTCTAATTACGGACAAGGATCAAGTAGGGAACATGCAGCGCTGGCACCAATGTTTTTAGGCATCAAGGTAGTGATAACGAAATCCTTTGCCCGAATTCACCGAGACAATTTGATTAACTTTGGTATTCTCCCCCTTACATTTTCAAGTGAAAGTGATTATGATACTATAAAGCAAGCAGATGAATTAGAACTTAAGGGTATTTTAAAAATCTTGAGCAAGGATGGCAGATCTATTACTGTACACGATAAAACTCAAGGAATTACTTTTGAAGTCATTCATGATTTATCAGATAGAGAAAGGGCTATAGTTATTGCTGGAGGGAAGCTTAATTTCACGAGAAATTCCTTGATATGATATGACACCAATATTTTTTTATCGGTATTGTTAACCTCTCTTTCAAATAAGTAAATATAAATATTTATATTGATTTCATCTTATTTATTGATCTAATAAACTAGTGGTATTAAAAAAAATGAGAAAAGCAAGAATATTCAGACTTGTAGTGCGCATTTTTCTCTTAACTTTTAC
>DXJM01000239.1 GCA_019057355.1 Promethearchaeota archaeon
AAAGAAGGTGTCTTCTAATTGGGGATAAAGTGATACTATTATCATAAAAATAAAAGTTAGGGCGCTAGTTGTAGCAATGAACAATGCAATATTTCCCATTATTGAATTTGGTGTTAAACAAAACAATGAAATTAGCGTTATGCAAAGAAAAAAAAGTGAAGTATAAATCAAATGAGTATTATCAAAAATTTTATGAAAGGTCTTTTCGAGTCTTTCTTTTATTGATATAAACATGATTAATCCTTTTATAATGTTTATTAATTCTTTTAAATTCCAAATTACTATTTATTAATTGATTGGATTTCATAATTTAAAAATATATCATTGTCTTATATATATCATCTGATATAAATGGATTATAACTAAATATTGCTAAATGCATCTTTCATGTAAATGTGATGTGTCGGATCGACCATTTTTAAATCTCCTTCTTGTTCAAACAACGATTCAGATTTTCCCAAAACTAACAGTCCACCATTATTTAGCTGTTGTTCAAGAGTTCTTATAAATCTTGTTCTATTCTCGATGTTAAAATAAATTAATAGATTACGGCAAAAGATCAAGTCAAATTTCCACGAGTAGAGATGAATTTTAGTGATATCTTCATTAAGGAGTGTTATGCTATCCCTTATTTTAGGAGATAAATAGTACTCATTTCCTATTGGTGTGGATTTTTCCTTGAAATATTTAGTTTCAAAATAATTGGACATGAATTTTATTGATTCTTCTGTATAGATTCCCCTTTTTGCAGTTTCAATTGCAAATTTATCTATATCTGATGCAACAATTTCAAATCTTGAAAAAGTAGGAAAACTATTTCGAATGTTATCAAGAAGCATTGCTAAAGAATAGGGTTCTTCTCCTGTTGCACATGCACAAGACCAGATGTAGAGCGGTAATTTAACTCTTTTTGAATTGTTAATCTTATTATAAAGAGAAGTTTTTCTGAGATTCGAAAATAACATTTTACTATGTTTTATCTCTTGTCCTGCAATTTTTGTTCTTAGTGGTAATTTTTCAGGAGATTCCGGGATTCTTGGTCTTAAATATTTTAAAAAATCCTCATCGTTAGAATCCAATGATTGGAGTACTATTTTTTGAATTGTAGCATAGACATCCCAATCCCTGAAAAAATATGTATAATTAATATGAAAGCTCTCAACAAATCTCTTTAGTTCGTTGACATTTGATAATAAATACGAATTGTATTTTTCGAGATTTTCACAATTGATTCTTATCATTCTTGCCTGAATTCTTCTTAATATAAACGTGCGACGATAATATCCTAAATTTAAACCTGTTTTATGCTTTAATAATGAAATCAATGCTTGAAATGATTGTTCATCTATTTTAATTCTGATTGAAATTCACCATTAATTTTGTTGAAAAGATATATCATCATGTTTTTTTTGATTGAAATTTATACTTTTAAAATAATTTTGAATGTGTTTTAATGTAAATATGATTTCTTGAATCAATTTGCTTTAATGTCCCAAAAGAATCAAATAAAGTTTCAGTCTTTCCCAATATTAACAATCCATTCTCTGCCAGGTGTCTATCAATAATTTTCAAGAACTGATGCCGATTTTCTCTATTGAAATAAATGAACAAATAACGACAGAAGATAATATCGTATTTTTCATTGGATTTGGCATGTCCTTTAGTTACATCTTCTTGAATGAATTCTACTTTATTTTTTATAGCATCTTTAATAGTATTATAATATCCGAATTGAACTTTTTTTTTTGTAAAATATTTCCACTCAAAATAATCAGATATTTCTTTCATTGATTCATCCGAATATATACCCATTTTTGCTTTTTCAATTGCTTCTGCAGCTATATCAGAAGCGACAATTTTATAAGGGGGAAAATTAGGTATTTGCTGTTCAAGATTATTTAAAATCATTGCAATAGAATAAGGTTCTTCTCCTGTTGCACACGGACAAGACCAAATTTTAATGGTATTTCTTTCGTTTCTCGGTTTTTTTAATTTTTGGTAAAATGAAAGGCGGTCAAGAAATATAAATATATCTATATAACTCATATCAGGTTTACTAGAAACTTCATTTAATTTCATTTGATTTCGAGCGTAATGACGTTTAGAACGAAACTTGGCAATTTTTTGAGAACTTGGCCGGATATGACTTTGAATCTCACCCTTCCTCACATTTAATCCATCCAAGAACATCTCTTGAAAAGTTTCAAAAACATCGTAATCACGAAAGAAAAAAGTATAATTAATCGTAAATCCTTCAAGAAAATTTTTGATTTCGTTATCATTTACGGTAAGGTAATTGTAATAATCTTTGCTAGTCCAACAATTAACCCTTATCATTCGGGATTTTATCCGTTTTTCTATAAAATTCCTTCTATAATAGTGAAAATTTAATCCTGTTTTACTTTTTAATAATTCAAGCAAAATTTTATAATCTTTTTCATCGATTATGATGTTCTCGATGTGTGACACCTTTTTTATGTGAATGAGCGCTTTTTAATAAATATCGTCAATTATAAAATCTCACTCTCCAACAATTGACATCTCTATAATAATTATATCTGAATTTATATCTTGGTAATTAGGTGAATCTGCAAAATACATCTTCTATAGGCAACCCAATGATCTGAATTTTGTTTAAATTAGCAACCCCCAATCCTTTTTCTTCTGCAAATTTTAAATATTTTGGAGAATAGCCAATAATAGCGCTTCCCACGCAATCAACTGCCACGGGGTCTTCTCCCGCAATTATTAGATCCATCTTCACGGGAGATCCACCAATTTCATATCCATCAGATCCAATAATACCATCTATAATTTGGAATTTCATTTTTGGACGAAAAAGAGAGGTCAGATCAGCAATTTTTTCATGAATGTTTGAATGCATTATTCCTTTAGGTAAAAGAGCACCCATCATATTTTTCATGCTGAGAGTCGTCCCTACCATTGAATGGGTCTTTAATGATGGCACGGAAATAATACAAGAAACTTCATTTATAATCTTTGCGATATTAACCGATTTCAGAAATAGCGGATCTTGTATTTTCACATTATTTATCCGTTCATCTTGATTTAAATCAGCCACGGTTACCCCATATTCTTCGAGTCGATAAATATCGTTCAATTCCATTGTTTTCTGCGTGCTGCTTGTCTGACCGCTGCTTGTCTGACCGCCATCTGCGACAATTAGTTTTTCAGCTGCAATATTTGATACTTCTATAAGATACTTTATTATACCTTCAAGAGTATCCGTTGATGTAACATTTCCGGTATTGGAGTTATCATCACAGACCCAATTAGGTTTGATTAAAATCTTCTTTTCCGCATTAGTAATTAATGTGTTTAATGGAACAATTGATAGCGTCCTAATAACAATATCTTGATTTGATTCTTGAGGTTTCTTCTTAAGGATATAAACTTTTGTTTTCATGCTAATTTCCTATTATCTCAAGATTTCAGTTCTAATTTCCTTAGGGATTTTTTCAGTTGCATGTCTAGGTATTAATATTACTTGATCTTATTTTATTATTATTCAAATATTTTATAATTATTTCAAGTTTGTATTTAGAACAGGTTTAAAGGAGCCATCTAATACATTTTTGCAGTAATCTTCGGAATAAAGTAGCATTTAATCGATTATGTTAATTATTTAAGCCTAATCAAAATTTTTGCTCTTTGTGATTAGTTTCAATAAAATTACAATTACTAATCTTCTAATCCGTTTATTTTCTGAATTAGATCAGGTTTGAATGGTTTTTTCAGCTAATATATAGTTCCCTTTTTTTCCCGCGTAAGAACTAATTACTTTTATCATCATACTATCGCATAGAGCCCACCTATCACCAGGTTTTTTGCAACCCTCCTGGACCAATTCAATCATAAATTCGTCAAAATACCTCCAAGAATGATTTAAAAAGAGAAATGCCGCAAATTTTTCATCATTTACATTCTTTACAATATCTTTCTTTTTATGAAATCTTAATTCCATAACTTAGTAGAATTTAAAGTGGTGGAAGTTAGAATTTGATTCTGGTAAGAATTTCCTCTTGAGAGGAAGGAGGGGCATTTGAATCAATTTATCTTAATTATATGGACATGCTTGTCTATCATAATTGAAAAACCTAAATGTTTATATTCACATAGATTCAATTCTAAATAGATTAAAAATTAAAAATATCTTGGTCTTATTTTGTACTTTCCACATTATAGAGAGATATACTTTTTGTTTTATGTTATTTCCAATCTTATTGCTTTTCAAGTTTTATTTTACATAATTTACAAGATTGTGGCGATTCGTAAGATTAAATTTCTAACCTACTATATATTATTACCATTAGTTTTATTATTATCATTTGAAACCTTACTTTCTACCATTATAATGCACTCTATTTTCGCTCTAACTGATCCCTATTATCTTGAGGTATTACGCTTTATTTCCCTCACTATGCTAGTGATAATTTTAAGCTTATCTATGGTTAGCATCTTGTTTAACATAGTAAAAGTCAACCCTTCTATAAAGAGAATTAAAATAAAACTAATTCCAATGATAATCGGTCAGATATTGATAAATTTGGCATTATTCTTAGATCTTTTCATTCCTTTTAATTATATTTCTATAATCTCTTTTGCTGGAGGATATTTATTAATTTTTTTCATGATTTACCATGGGAGTATATTAGATATATTTTTACAAATTAGAGGAAACGAATCATTAAAGGAATTGTACATAATAAATGCTAGAGACCTTACTTGTTTATACCATTACAATTTCACTCAAAAAAGACAATTAAAGAATAATCAAAATAATTTACCCATTAAATCAGATCAGACCTCAGGAGACGAGTTTTTTTCATATGGAATTGAGGGAATTCAAAAGATTCTCGCAAGAATTACTCAAGATCAAGAAGAGAAAATTCAGTCCATCTCACAAGAGAATTCCGTATTGTTATTAGAGCATGGATCTAAGCAATACATACCTTTGACTTATGTTTTAATTGCAGAGAAAGGGCAAAAAAACTTAAGAATTCACATAAACAATTTTAAAAATTATTTTGAATCATCCTATAAGGAAATTTTAATGAATTTTGACCAGCTAAAAGGAAATCAAAAGCTAATATTTGGTAGTTTTGATATTTTAATCAATGATATCATAAAATAATGGTGATAACAAATAAATTTTCTTGTATATTATCCGATAACAGGGGATATTAGATTAAAACTACTCATATGGGAATTAATACTGATTTTTGCTTGTTTTGAACTTGGCGCCGTGCTCTTCGCTAGATATACAAAATTCGAAAAAAAAATGAGAAATTTGGAGGAATTGGGATATT
>DXJM01000516.1 GCA_019057355.1 Promethearchaeota archaeon
GTCTTTTCTCGATTCCTATTGTGATTGTTGTTGTTTTTTTTTTTTGTTTTGTAGGTGGTGTGTGTAAAGAAGATGATGATATAAGAGGTCTTGATGTGTTTGGAGTTCAGATGTCTGTCCTTCGGATTTGAAAGCATGGGTCACATCTAAAGAGCAATGAATCAGGACTTCACCGGATCTAATATTTTTTTTTTTTTGTTGAACACATTGCGCAAGAAGATGGGGTGCCCATCGGAAGATCGAAGGATTTTGTTATGCCATCGCGTTCAAGATGTAAATTACAATTGTTATGTCAAGTTGAATTACGAGGATTACATTGCGTTATACGACAAGTGGTATCCGTACAAGGATCTAGAGATATAAATTCACATTTTTTATTTTTTTCATTTGTTGGTCGTTAAATTAAATGATTTTTTAAGATCGTCCCAAGTCGGATCGGGGCGCAATTTGGGCTAGTAGTACTAGCATAGTACCACTAGGAGGGCCCAATTACCAGAATGTTTATATAGGCGCAAGATCCATAATAATGTAATACAGAATTTTTTTTATCGGATTAAATACCATACAGCACAACACATCGCATACAAGTGAGTTGAAACCGTGATCAAGGGAAGATATAGGCAATATCAACACGGAGGGTGCCGATGATGGGGCGCCCCCAGAGCCGCGAGGCAAGCAAGATGGTATCGTTTCGGGTGGCGGAGCGATTGTTTCACGACCAGTTGCGAGACCGACCCAACCGCACCGCGTTCATCACGGAGGCCATCCGAATGAAAGCGCACGCCGAGTTGATCACGCGGGATTTAAACGAGATCCACGCGTATATCAGCGAGATATTGGAAGAAGACGAAATGGCCGAGGATTCGCGTATGTTGTTGGAACAGTGCATCAAAATATTGGATCGCATCGGAAGCACATACGGCATTTAGCCGTAATTATTTATATCGCATATCATTTGATTGGAACGGGACTAGGCACGCCCTAGTTCCCCATCAAGTGCATCGGAACATTTAAATAGGTGGTTTCGGTCTAGACCGAGAGCCGTTTGTTTGAAGATGCATAGATCGGAATTTGTTTTCCGATTACCCCCGTATTACACATTCATAAATTTTTTTCAGGAAAAAGGTGACAGGAATTTGCGTAATACAGTAATACAAAAATGAAATCCCCGTATAACGCAATTTGGGGTTGGTTATTGTATGACAGATTGCCAAATCCCCGTTAAATGCGCCGTGGTGGGATTCGTGTATTACAACAATCGATGATTTTTGGAGTTATCGTAATACGATAATTTTTGTTGAAGCGCCCAGCTAGGCACCCGATCCCGCGAGAATGCCCCACATCCCAAGTGGCGTTTTGGTGGAAGAAAAAAAAAAGAGGGCATCAACATATGATGGTCTAGAACAACAAAAGTTAATAAGAGTTATTAAGAGTTATTAACATTCAAAATTTTTCCTAGAGTATAGTATCTAGTGATTTTTTTTTTTCGCGTTTAAAACGCCACATCATTCCCAGGGGCGGGACAATATAGTATATTGGTATTAGGGACGATTTGCAGTGTGTAACCACAAGCCACTAGATCAAAAAGTTCCATTCCAACCGTTGATTGTCATAAAGGGGCGACCGTTGCCCCCGATTGATAAAAATAACGATAATTCATTCACACCACATTGAAAGATGGGCGTTGAGGTACAAGAGATGCAATCGCAAATGCGTTCAAATCACGAGCGAGATGGTGCATCCCCAAATCATTGATATCAGGGTATAGATAACAATCCCAGGAGATGGAAGATCGGCGCGAGCGATGTTACCAGCGGCGATGCGGCGGTCTAGCGTGCACATTCCATATAATGGTGTACCCCAGAATTCGGAACAAATGAGAGAAATGCAGAGCGCGCATCGAAAATCCCATTTCAATTTTATTATAAGATATGTGGTTTTATTCGGAACCCATAGTATTCAATTAGTATTTGATCAGTATGGAGAACGGACGCGCCCCGATGAGTTGCCCCACCGCCTAGCCGATACCCCGCGAGGAATGGGCGTCCATCCGCACGATATTGAATTGTATACCGCGGGGCGAAGGCGTGTGCCAAGATCGCCCGATTCCCAGCACCGTTAATTCAATTCCCAGAGCCGATCCAACCGATATATGAGAAGAACAGGACGCAGAGATCGGAGGGCGCGTTTAAATAGTATCAATCCGCCGTTATGTTCAATTCAATAAAAAAATGATGTGATGCATTCTAGGATGAAAGACCAAACCAAATACCCGATCACCAACCAAACCATCCGCACCACCGCCATCGAATGCGCGATGCCGCCCGCGTTTAACGGGTTTATGAAATGCGCATTCACGGATATAAACGGCATCACGGCGGAAATCGACAATGTGGTGGTGTTCGATTTCGACGCCCGCACCCCGACATTCGGCGCGCACCGTGATGCGAATACGGGGGAATTGGTCGTTGCCGCGGCGTCCGATCGGACGATGGCGTGCGATGTGATGGGCGAAAACCA
>DXJM01000240.1 GCA_019057355.1 Promethearchaeota archaeon
ACAATATAATTTGAATAGTAAAAAAATAAAAGAAACAAATAGAAATATAATCAAGCTTAATATCAAAGAAAAACGATAATTTGGAAAAATTTCAAGGGGGGATATAATTATGCAAAATAAATCAGAAGAAGATCAATCTGTTATCAGTGATTTTATAAGACGAATACAGAAACTTGAAGAAGAAAACATCAAATTAAGAAGTACTATTAAGCAAGACATTGAATTAATAGCAAAAACGGAAGATATTGTTAAAAAAGCTATTATTGATAAACAAAATCTAGAGAAAGGATTAATGGAAAAAGATAAAGAGCTCCAGAGAAAAAATGCTGAATTATCTCTTATCAAAATTGAATCTACAATGCCTTTACCATATAAATCTAAATCCAATGCATTAACTCAAGATGACCTCTTAGTAAATCAGTCTTTGATTGATGATTTAAAAGAACAATTAGAAATAAAGAAAAAGCAAATAATTGAGTTTAGAAATACTCTTGCCAATAACGAATCAAGAATTGAAGAATTAGAGAAGGTAAACGAATCCATAACAAAACAATCGGTATCAAGTGGAAAAATGGATATCAACAGTTCGGGAACTCAGTTAGCTTCATTAGTACACGATCTGCAAACTGAAATTAATCGATATAAAACTAATCTCAATAGGTTAAAAGCAGAAAACTCTGAATTAAAGGATACAATAAAGAAAGGGGGACACATGCTCGAAAATGAAACCATTACTCTACTTAAAATTGAAAACGAATCTCTTACCAAACAACTGGAAGACCTGGAGGAAATAAAAGGAAAGAAAGGTAAAAAGGATAAATTAAAAGAACTTTATCAAAAAATAGCTGAAAAGGATCACATGATTGAACGTTTGGTAAAAATGACTGAAAGAGATGGCACTCAAGTCTCTGCCGATACAGGCGTTCCGGTTTCGGGGCTTGTTGAAGACCTTCAAAATAAAATCAATAAATTAACTCTAACCCTAAAGGAAAAAGATAAAATTATTTCCAGTCTCAAACGAAATTGAATTACAAAAACATAAAATTATTGTTAAATTTATATTAAGCATAAATGAGAAATAACGATCATACAATACCTTCCCTGCTATTTATTGGGCATTTCTCAAAAGATACTATTTTTAAAAATCTAAAAACTCATGAGCCCTCAATTGGTGGAAGTGTCTCGTTTGGTCCTTTAAGTTTGAAAGTTTATTCCAAGAATGTCGAAATTCGAGTGGTCTCCAATTGTGGTAATAAAAATTTCGATCCTTCTTTTTTGGATATTTTTAAAAAAAAAAAAATTGACCTTGAAGGAATTAAATGGCATGATTCAGACAATACTGCTTTTTATATTCAGTATTTCAATCATTCTCGAAGCTTAGTATTGAAATCAAAAAGTCCAAATATGAATGTTTTAGACATCCCTGAAAGGTATGTACGGAATCCTCCAGATGCAATTATTATCGCTCCATTATGCAATGAAATTTCACATGATTATGTGAAGGCTATTTTAAAATTATTTCCTAAAGCATTAATTGGTATTGATGTGCAAGGATTCATAAGAAAAATTAATGATGATGGAGAGGTATCTTATTCAGAAGATAAAAATATTATTGGTACTATTTATAAAATAATTGACCTCGTTGGAGAACGATTGATAATAAAAGGTTCAGAAATTGAAATGAAGCTTTTAGCAGGAGATGGTGAGGATTTAACTAAAATAATGGCTGAATTTGATAAAAATAACCTAAAAGGATTATTTATCATGACATTAGGGGAATCAGGTTCAATGCTCGTGAAAAACGGACAAAAATTATTTAAAATTCCTGCATTCAAGCCTAAGATTGTGAAAGATGAAACAGGAGCGGGTGACGTATACTTGGCAATCTTTATGTATGAATATCTTAAATCTGATAAATCCTGGGATTCTGTTGAAAAATGTGCACTTCTTGCCTCTTGTGCGGCCTCATACCTCGTGGAAAAAAATGGAACATCGGGCATTAAAAATAAAAAAATGGTATTGAAAAGGCTTAACCAGAAATACTATATACAATGATGGGAAGGGATTCTAAATTCATATTAACACTCATGTAGCATTCGGTCTGATTATTGCTTCATTTTTTCACAATATATACATGTTTAATGCATTTGAATTTACTCTTATCACATTCTGTGCATTTATAGCAGATTTTGATATTTTTTTTATTACATTTACAGAAGAAGATAACCATAGAATGTTCATTTCACATTCAATTTTTCCTAGTATACTACTATTCACAATTGGAATCATCTTTAATTCATATTTCATTATAATTTGTGGAATAGCATATCTTTCGCACGTGTTACTTGATACCCTAGATTGGGGAACAAATATGTTCTTTTTTGGAAAAAAAATCATTGGTTTCAAGTTCTTGATATCAAAAGAAGAAAATGACAATTTAAAGAATTATTTAGAGAAATTTAAAGTAGCTAGATCCTTTTTTGATTTCAAATATTATGAAAGTAAATTAATAATTGCGTTAGAACTATTAATTTTCGTTATTATGGTTGTTTTCATACTCTCTTTTGCCTTGGAATTTATTTTAACAGTCGTGTTATATTTTATTGGATTTTTTATTCATATGTTTACCCATTATCGTTTAAAAACTATCGAAAAAACCTAATCTCCTATTCCCTCTTCTTTAATAGTAAAAACGGCTTCTTCCTCGGGTAGGTTAGGTGCATCCACGACTTTAGCAATTCTTTGATCGCCTTTACCTTTTCTCAGAAAAATCCTTATAGTAGCTCCGTGAGCAATAATATTTCCCCCCGTATGAGTTAGAGGATTCCCATAAAATACATCAGGTTTTGCCGATACTTGATTTGTATAAATAGCTGCTAATTCATCATATATTTCAGTTAAACGTAAAATATCGTGAATGTGGTTATTTAATACTTGTTGGCGTGTAGCTAAAGTACCTCTACCTATATATTCACTACGAAAATGTGTTATTACAGAGTCAATAATAATTAACTTAATATTTTTTTCTTCAATAATCTTAGGAGCCTCCCTTATTAATAAAACTTGGTGGTTGCTATTGTGAGCTCTCCCTACGATAATTTTTTTGAGAATCTCATTATAATCCAAATCTTTTCCTTCGGACATTTGAATGATTCTTTCTGGTCGAAAGGTTCCTTCGGTATCGATATATAAAGCCGCTCCTTCCAGCCCTCCTTCTTCATGGGGTAATTGAACATTTACACAGAGTTGATGAACTAATTGTGTTTTTCCTGTTCTAAATTCTCCAAAGAGTTCCGTTAAGGCTCCCGGTTCGATACCACCCGATAAAATCTCATCAAGATTAATGCTTCCTGTATGAATTCTGTTTAATTTTTTTCTTTTCTCCCATATTAATTCGGCTGATTTAAAACCCAATTTTTCCATATCTTGAGCGGTTTTAACCATTTTTTCAGCAGATTTTTCCCCAATACCCGCATCAATAAGTTTAGAGATTGGAGATATGGCAAGTGCCTTTATAGAAAGAATTCCCTCTTCTTTCAGTTTTTTCAAAGTTGCCTCTCCTACTCCTGGAAGATCTTTTAAATCAAAGGTTGATTTGAGTTCCATTGAATTTTTATCAGAAGGTGGAGGTGATTTTTCAGACATCGTTTTTTTTTTGTTCTGCTATTTTTATGTATCAATGAAAGTATAAATGATAAATGAAAAAAAAAATGTGAAGTTTATAGATGTGTTAACTACTTTTCGTAATGATCAACAACAAGATAAAAAGAACCACACACATTAAAAACGCTATGACCCACATTGCCTCTGGGAACCACACGTATCCGAGATATAGAAAAGGAAGGTAAAAAATGACTGAAATTAGGACGATAATTGGCAATGAAACTTCTTCATCTTTGATATCTAAGATCATTGGTATGATTGCTAATGCAACCATCAATGTTGCCATGATCTGAAAAGCCAGCCTAAGACCTAAATTAGGATCTAAATGAATATTAGGCAAGAAGAAAAACAAGAAGAGCGTGGTGTCATCTTGAAGGGCAATAATCAAGTGAGGGATTATTGCTGAAATGATTAATTGGACAAATAACCCTAATAATAAGAACAAGAGAATGTCATCAAATTCCTTGTTTTTACGATAAACAAAAATCAGATCACGCAATAGACATAAATCTAATAGTATAAACCAAATTAGAAATACTATCAATGATGTTACGCTTTCAAATATGCTTCCATTAATCGATGATAAATACCATAGGTAATTAATCGGAACTAATAGGATTATATATGCTAAATAAGCATATTTTTCATTCCTTTTGAAGAGATCGAAGAAAAAAAATACACTAAAGATTACAAAAAACGTCACTAGCAATACTATATTAATTATATCCATATCTGCCATTATTTTTCAGTATCAAAATTTTGTGTAATAATATTATATTATCACATCA
>DXJM01000241.1 GCA_019057355.1 Promethearchaeota archaeon
TTTTATTAAGAATTAATAATTTTAACTATTAAGAATAATTACTTGCAATTTTTTTAAGATTTATGAGCTATAAGTTTTCAAAGGAAGAACTTAATGAGCTTTTAGTTGATTATAATAAAACTGCTTTAAAGAATTATAAGCTGCCCTCTAAAGTTTGCATTTGGGATGAGTCCTTGAGAGATGGCGAGCAAACACCCACTGTATACCTCGATCTTAATGAAAAAATACATTTAGCAAAATTAATGGATGAAATAGGAGTAAAAATTATAGCAGTGGGATTTCCTGCTGTTTCTGACTCCGAAAGGCATATCGTCAAAACAATAGTGAATGAAAATGCAAAGCAAGCTTCTATTGTCGGGATTGCTCGACCAAAAAAAACCGATATAGATGCATGTATATACTGTGATCTTAAAGAAATTGTAATTTTCATGCCAATTTCTCCAATTTTTTTAAAAACATTAAAGCAAACCGAGGAAGATCAATTGAAAAAAATTGAAACCGCAATCAGTTATGCTAAAAATAATGGTTTTAAAGTTAATTGGGTTGCAGAGGATGGTACAAGAGCAGAACTTAGTCATTTAATTAACACGTTTAAAAAAGCAATGGATTGCGGTGCGAGTAGGCTCGTTCTTGGAGATACTGTTGGTGTATTAACGCCTCAATCAACAAGTTATTTAGTTAAACAAATATTAGAGAAAGTGATTGAACCCTCAAAAAAAAAAATACACCTTGGCATACATACCCATAATGACTTTGGTCTGGCAGTAGCAAATACAATAACGGGAGTTTTTGAGGGATGTAAATATCCACATACATGTATTAATGGATACGGTGAAAGGGCAGGAAATGCAGCCTTAGAAGAAGTGGTTACAATTCTTGAAAGAATAGGGATTAATACAGGTATAGATTTGCGGAAAATACCAGAACTTAGCAAAACATGTGAAAAATATTTTTGTCAACCTCTGGCTCGAAATAAACCAATTGTAGGCGATTATGCATTTAGTCATGAAAGTGGACTTCATATTGCGGCTATATTGGCTCATCCATTAACCTACGAGCCCATAAATCCAAAAACAGTTGGAAGGCAGAGAAAATTTTATTTAGGAAAGTTTTCAGGAAGACAATCTATTATTAATGCATTAAAAGAAAAAATTAAAATTCTTGATTTAGACATTCCTGAGGAGATTATTGGAAAAATTGTAAATGCCGTGAAAAACAAAAGTGAACTCAAATCTAAAACAGAACAGAGAGAGATATTTCTGAGAATAAAAGAAGAGCTATCTTCAATGTCGAGTGGTCTTACTGATAAGGAATTTTTCGATATAGTTAATCTGTATGCTCAACCTTATGTCCCAGATGAATTTAAACCTAAAGCTAAGCATTAGTTTACTCGTCAGAAGAGAAAAATTTTATTAAAAATCCATACTTTTAGCTTATTTTTTGCTAAGAATCTTATCTATTGCATCGATCCTATTTTTAGCTGTAGATAAATCTTTTTCTAACTTTTTAATTTGCTTATCATGAGATTTATCGTCAATTTTACCAGATTTATGTTTTTTTTCAGTAAAAGTTATCAATTGTTTTACGGAATTGACTTTTCCTCCCAAACTTTCCTTCTCTGCTTTGAGCAATTCAATATCTACATCAGAGGACTCAATTTTATCTGTTAATTTAGAAGATGTTTTAAACTTCGGTGCTTTCAATCCACTAGATTTCTTCTCAGTCTCAATTAAGCTCGATGGCTTTTCTGGAAGAGATGATAATGTGTGATTACCCTGGGTTTGGTAGGCATAATCAATAAAGCTTTGATCATCATCACCTCTGTCATAACTCGAAGGAAAATGGTCATAACCGGAATATTGTTGATAATATTCTTGTTGTTCATGTTGGTTTTGGTATGTACCTTGTTGATATTGATAATTAGGATCATTTTGATTGTAGGATGTATCTTGAAAAATATTATCATCTTCAATGGAAACTTTTTCAATCAATGAATCAATGGTTTTTTGTATTGTATGTATTTGATCGGAAAAAAGCTTTAGAAGCCCTATTAATTCGCTTTTTGTTGAGATTCTTATATCATAATTAATATTTGCCGTATCTATATCTATTCCTCTTTGTGGATAACCTTTTAACGGAGTTGATTGAGAATTTCCAACTTGTGTTCGATGTTGAGTTGATGGAGGTTGTACTCCTTGGCGTATTCTTATTTCAGATCTAGCTTCTGAAGCAAGCCAGTTAAATAGATTTAATACCAAATTTGGATGTTCTTTATACGCTATTCCCCCTCCTACTTTATTTCTGAACAATTCATAGCTTCCAATAGCGCATACTCTACCGTTTCCAATTTCGGAGATTAAGATCAATGGTGTCTGAAAAGGATCAGATGTATCGTTAGAAGTGGCTATAGCAAAAGCACCTCCCCCCCTCACACTTAATGAACAGCCTGCTCTATAACATAAAGAGTCTATATCATTCGTAATAGCGTGTGGAGGATTAAAATTTGTATTGTAAATAATAGGTAAGTTCTCAAGTCCTAAATTACTCCTTTCATCAAGTACCTGGTCATTTTCAAAAGCAATTCCAAAAAGTTCACCTAATTCATTTAAATTGCTACTCCGCCCTTTATCACCTCCAGCATGAGATAATAAAAGCAAACCACCACCATCATTCTTAACCCATGCTTCTATTTCACTTATTTCTTGAGAGGTGATTTTAGCAAAATCGGGGCACGCAAAGACCAGGATATCAAATGGTTTTAACGTGCTTTGGTTAATCATATCAATAAATTTAAAACATTCAAAATTATTAGAATTTAACAATCCTTTCAAATCAGAATAGTTTTCGTCAATATTTCCCCGACATTTATGGATTCCATCAAAGGCAATATATTTTGTCAATATTTATCATCTATTCGGTATATATCATATCTAAATTATTAAAAAAAA
>DXJM01000242.1 GCA_019057355.1 Promethearchaeota archaeon
AGTTATAATATTTACGAACAAGGGTAAGAATCTATTCAATACTAAGGATTTTAGTGTAAATAGCGACTTAAAAAGCCTTATTGCATCCTGGCAAAGTGGTCAAGGGGCTTCTGTTACCGTTAACGGAATTAGGTATTCATTACTTCAATAGACTCCTGATAGATTAATCGCGACTAATCGGCATAAAAAAGGACATCTTATTGGAGCGACATCTCCTGATAAAAATATTTACGTTTTAGCTCATGTTAAACCTAAAGCTAAAGGATGGTATCATTATGCTTATCCATCAATTGCCCGAGCCGCTGCAATGTTACAAGACCAATCTTTAGAAAATGATTTTAACCCTAAAATGGAAGTAGTTAGGAATAGCAATCCAAGAAATACCATTCAAGCCCCCACCATGAATTATACCGTACAAGTTCCTCAAGTTAATCCTGTTCTTAAAGCTGAAATAGAAGGATTTCTTGAATGGATAAAAATACCCTCGGGTCTTCAAGCATATATCGTTAATGCCTTAAATGCAAATGATTATAAGGTAATCTCTCAATTGGCTAAAATATACCAAGAATTATATGATATTTGCAATTACTAGGCTTATTTTATTTTGTCTTCTATTTTAACCTCCTATACTAATTTCAATGTTTTTAAAATAATTCTTGATGGTTTCTAATTGCTCCTTGCTATAAGAGGAGATTTTTAATTTTGTTCTTTTTAACCTGAAGTTTATTAATTTTTGTTTGTAAAGTGAGTTATAAGGGAGTAATACAAGTGAAAATATCTCCTTTTCAATCAAAAATTCTTCAATCCTTAATAAATGTTGTTTAGAATCATTGTATGGAACCAATGGCATTCGTATAATGATCTTTTTGTTGTCCACGTCTTTAAAAATACTAATTAAGTTCTCAAGATTTTTCAATATCATTTCATTTTGCCTTCCTGTAATTTTTACATGGATTTTATTGTCTAAATGTTTCAAGTCAAAGAGAACGATATCACAGGCTTCAAAAATTTCTTCAGTTATTTGCGGATTAAAATATCCACATGTCTCTATTGCCGTAGAAATACCATTAGATTTACAAGCTAGTAGGAACTTTTTAACAAATGACCATTGAAAGGTCGGTTCCCCTCCAGAACACGTGACTCCTCCGTTAGAGCTTTCATAATATTCTTTATCTTCTAAAATTATAGTTAATAATTCATCAACGGTTATTTCCTGTCCTGCAATTTCTAGAGCGGTGGAAGGACATGCTTTAGAACAAATCCGGCATCCATCTTGTACTTTACATTTATTTTTAATAAAATTTCGTGGATTTTTGATGATTGCATGTTCAGGACACGATTCGCTGCATTTACTGCAATTTATGCATTTTGATTTTTTATAAGATAATTCTGGATTGGGATTAATAGATTCAGGATTCTGACACCACAAGCAATTTAATGGACATCCCTTAAAAAAAACTAATGTTCTAATACCCGGTCCATCATGTATAGCATATTTTTCTATATCAAAAATTAATCCCTTTATCATGAAATTATTAAAGTAAATTCCTTGTTTTGATTCTAATTTAATTTGCTGATAATTTTTTGTTTTAGTTCATCAATTTTTTTTTTTTTTGGATTAAAAAAATTGGTAAGGAACTGATATTTTAGCAACACGTTCAGGTTGCCCCTCATTTCAAATCGATTTTCGATCATTCCATCGTAAATATCTCCAAAATTCTTGATGAAATTATATGCATCATCTACAGAGCGAAAAATTAATTCTGCATCCGGATGTGGTATTCTTCCTCTAGCATAAATAATTCCTCCATTACCATCGAATACAAGAAATCGATTTATAGAATCTCCTCTAATCGTGAATTGTATTTTTGCCTTGTAATTTTTTAAGAATGAAAAAAACCTATAATCCTTTTTGGCAGTATTTATTATCGTTTTATTGGTCAAATCAAGTAATTTGGCCGCTAAAAAAGTCTTAATTTTAGAGCCTTTATCTCTTGAAGTTTTTACATTATTAAAAAAATTAGTTCTGGCAATCTGAATGGCTATTATTTGGAAAGACGTCATGATGATGATTACTAAAATAAAAAAGGTTAAGAAAAAAGTTTTTAAATCAATTGGGAGGATCCAAAGAGCATTTTTATTTGGAAAATCGGTCAACCACCATAAAAATTGAGCGGGATAATCGTTCGCGTGTGTATTAAGAACTGTATCGTTGCCAGCGAATAATATAACAAAATGGGGGAGAATTATTAAGGTAAAAAGGAGCCAACTTGTTTGAACGATTAAAAATGAAAAACGGCTTTTCTTTATTTTATGTAAAGTTAAATTTACCATGTATGGCATGGAATAGTAAAACGGAAAAAATCCATAAATAAGATGAACGAATGATCCTAAAAATTCAGGATTACCAGTATATAATAAAAGCCAATTTGGATCAATCTCAACCCAGCACCATACTGAGATCAATAAAATTATCGATTGGTTGAATAACAAGCCAATAAAAAAGAAATATGATTCTTTTAGTTTCAAATTATATTTATTCTCAATAACAGGTTTAAGAGATGAAAAGAGAAAACCTGAAACAATAGACATGTAAATGTCCCAAGCAAGAGGCATTATTATTTCACTTGATTGTTTTCTTTTATTTCTTGTTTAATTAACTATTTTTTTAAAAGAAATGATTAAATCATAATTCCATTAAAGCACGTTCAATAATTTCTTTTTGCATGTGTTTGTTTAGGTCTATAAAATATGCAGTGTATCCACTTATTCGCACCATCAAATCAGGATATAATTCTGGCTTTTCCATTGCTTTTTTTAAATCATCAGCGTCTTGAATTATGAATTGACATTGCATGCCCCCCTTGGCAAAATATGCCTTGAATAAGGATGTAAAAAGGGCAATTTTATCTTGATTTATGAAGAGTGTTTTGTTAAATTTCATGTTTAATGCCATTCCGTTAGGCATTTTTTCTGCGGGAAGATATGCTAAACTATTATATACTGCTGTAGGTCCTGATTTCTGTCCTAAAGAAAAAGGAGTCAATCCACTCGTTAAAGGTTCTCCACTTTTTTTTCCATTGGGCATCGCACCCGTTATTTTTCCAAATCCCGAGTGGATAGTCATTGACCAATATCCGGGATTATAATAACCACCTCTATAATTTGAAATTCGCCGACTTTCATCATACAAAAAATTAATCAAATCTACGGCTATATCATCTACTTCTTTTATCCCGTTTCCAAAATGAGCAATTTTATTGATAATTATGTGATATAGCACGTCATTTTCTTTAAAATCATTTAACAAGGCGTCATGTAGCTTCTTAAAAGATATTATTTTGTCATCATACACTAATTTTTTGACCGAGTAAATAGAATCCACGAGATCTGCTAGCGCTATGTAGGCAATTCCTGATGAATTATACTTAGCACCTCCTTCAAGTAACCCCTTTCCAGAATCCAAGGTTCCTTCTGTTAAGGAACTCAATAGAGGTTGTGGTTTTAAGTATTTTAATATTTTTCCAAGGTCATTATTGAACGTTGTAGCAATTTCAAGAATGAATTTGATTTGTTGTTTTACAGCACCATAGAATTGATCAAAAGTTTCAAAGTCCAAAATATTTCCGGTCTTCAATCCAATATTTTTTGCTTTGAGCATGTTCCCATCATTTAAGACTAATTCTAAAGCTCCAATTAAATTAAACATTATCGCACCCGTATGAGGACAGGTTCTTCCTGGTGAAGAGGGTTCCAAGCATCCAACTTGAGCATAATCTCTCGCATCTTCTAAGTTAATGCCTATTTTTTCAAGTGCAGGAATTGTTACTTGATCGCTTATTAAAGATGGAGTTGCCCCTGTATTCATGATGACTTCTGTTATTCTTCTGGTATAATCAGGTGGATCATCTTTTCTGATCCTTGCGTTAAGATTTGGATCTCTCACTTTTAATAATTCAACAACATCGAGGACAAGATAGGTGACATCATTCACGGCATTCTTTCCTTCTTTATCACACCCTCCAATGGTAATAGCTTGATTCGAACCCGTACCGGCAAATAATAATTCGCCCATTTCAGGAATCATGGGCACGTTATCTCCAATTTTCAACCAAAAATGAGCAAGTATCTCGAAAGCTTCTTTTCTTGACATTAATCCCAATTGGATATCTTTTTGATAATAAGGATTTAACAGTTGATCAATACGACCTATTGAAAAACCTACATTATTTTGTTCTTGATACAGGGCATTCATCGTCGACCATATGGATTGGACTGCTTCCCAGAAATGTGTTGGAGGATTGGCGGGAACTTTTTTACAAATGGCAGCCATTTTTTCAAGTTGAATTCTTCGATCTTCATCATTTACTTGACTTGCTTGCCTCAAGGCTTCCTTGCTCAGGTTATTGGAATATTCTATAATACCTTCAAGAGAAATGATAAATGATTTAAAGAGTTTATTTTGTTCTGGACTAGAAACGGTTGATCTTTCTTTATATTCTTCAATAATTCCTACAATACCCTTATCAAGAACCATTTGATAATTTGGAATAGTATGACTCTGGCAAACATATTTGCTACACATGAATAAAAACATTAAAGTTTGCAATCGAAGTCCTCTATTATCGTCTCCCACTTTTCTTCGTATTAATTCTAACATGTTCTTATCCATCCAAAATGGGAGTATCTCTTGATCGAGTTCATAAATATCTTCAATGGTTATCATGTACTTGTTGTTTTTCCTACATGACATTGTGGCCAATTCTGGCCACATTCCCAAACCCATGTATTCTGGATAAAATACGATTCCTTTTCTTTTAGCAGTAGTGCTACCTGCTAATAATTCATGTGGAAATATATTTGCTTTTTTTTTTTGTAAATAATTCTTTAAGCATTCAGCTTCTCGAATATTTTCTTCTTCATAATCCAATCCTCCTTTTTCTTTGAGAAAATTAGTGATAAATCTCGAACGTTCGATGCATAATTCTTGTTTATCGTTAACCATATATTCTCTAATTTCTCTTAAATGCTTAAAATCATCATATCTGAATTTGTTGTTTTCTATATTTTCCGAAGAATTGAAATGACTTGTATTCATGGCATTCATTACTTTAAACTAAAGTTTCTATTAATATGTATGATACAATCTATATAAAACAATTTCAATTACCTAAATCATGAGATTATAAATAAAATGAAGTCATTTAAAAACCAAATCAGTTAAATATAATTATTTCTTAATTTCTTTAAATAATTTTATTTAGAGAGATTAGATTTGAGTTTTTTTCACGGGTTGAAAAAATTATTCAAAAAACCCTTGTTAACAATTATTTTAATTTTGTTTGTCGTAATGTGGTTTTTAGTTGTCTTAGGCATGACTTTAATTCAAAATCTTCACTTTGTATATATTATATCTATATTTAGTGGATTTTTAGCGGGATTTATCTTCGTGTTGCTAATATTTTCGCTTTTCACCACAATTGACAAGATGGGTGCAAAAACAATTATCGTTGCATTGATATTAACAATTCCCATTCTCTTGGTGCTTAATGTGGTCATTATTTTTTTTTATCTATTTTGTTTTTTTTCGAGTCTTTTTTTAATCGCATTATTCACTTATAGATGGTGCATCAAAAATTCAATTGAATTTGATAACTTTTTATACAAGCATAAAAATTCAAGAAAGATTACTCGTCCAATTGCATTTTTTACATTTTTAGGGATTACTTTCTTAATGGTTTTTATCACTATCGTATTTTTCAGGGATAATCTGGGGTTAATTCTTGCTGCAAATATTTTTTTCGTCGTTATTGCTATTGATTTAATTCTATTAATTTTTGTATTTTTGCGATTACTATTGGTTCAAAAATTATCCGCTTACATATCGCTTTTCTTCTTGCTATATTATATTTACGTGCTATATGTAATCATCGATGTCTTAGGAGTATTTGATGGTGTCATTAATCCTAATGTCGGGTATGAATTTATTTCTTTTCTAATTGATCTAATTATGTTTATATATATCATCGGGACTATTTTTGACAAGATAGATTACATAAAGGAAAAATTACATGTTATTAAAGCAGATACCATAGCCCTGTTTCTAATGTTGATGAAGATTCTCGTAAAAATAATAGAGATTGGCGTTCAACTCAATCTAATATCTTTACCTGGATTTGAATTATTTAAAGCCATAATAATATTGATAAATTTATCATTTTTTACTTTATTCTTTGGCTTATATTCCATTATCTTTCATAAAGAAGGAAAAAAAAAGCATAATACCCAAATAATATCTGGATTAATATACATGAACTACTGTTCTTTTTTTACTGATATATTGATTTCAATTCAAAATGTTAAGTTCCGATATTAGCAATCTTGCTAAAATTTCACTTATAGGACATCCTGCTGTAGGAAAAACAACGATATTAAAGCTCATATCACAGAAGATTATAAATAGAATTTACCTTCCAACACAAGGGTTTGATTTAAATACGGTGGAATTTGATAACTTTAGATTGAAAGTATGGGATTTTGGCGGTCAAAAGGCTTATTTAAACATGTATTTACATAGTTATCTTTTAGGAACTGATATCGTGCTGATTGTAACTGATTCTACGGAACAAAATGTCTTATCGTCAAGGAAATTGATCAATATTGCCAAAAAAACTGTTGATAATGATTGTCCGATTATTGCGATAGCAAACAAACAAGATCTAATTGACAAGGACAATAAAGTCCTACAAGTTGAAAAAGTGAGCGATATGCTTGATGTCAAAACCTATGGTTTAACAGCTATTGATCCCCAAGAAAGAAATAAATTATTGGATATTATAAAAAAAGAATTGGATAAAGTAATTTCGAGAAAGGAGGGAAAAGTAATTTGAATTTTAATAAAAATGAACTTTTTGGAGCGGCTTTAATTGGTTTCGACATGATTGACGGGCCATTTTTAAAATGGAAAAAAGAAATGGGAGAGGTTAAAAATGCCGTGAATTTAGATGATTTTGCCATGAATTTTTATCTCGCATTTCGGGGAGGGAATGATGGTAAAAAACCAAGGGCAATCTTATATGATAATTTTTATATTGTTGCATTTCCAAAAGATTTGGAATTGTGTTGCTTGTTCATGAAGCCACAAGGAATTGAACAAAACATTCAGCAACTCAATAAGATTGCAAACAGGTATATCGAAGAGATGAATACTGGTGAAGATGACGATGAAGGACAGCAAAATGAAATAGAAGTTCCTCCTGATAATGATAACATTAAAGAAGTTAAACGGTTGATACTAAATCTTCTAAATGATAAAGAAATGTCTACTCCTGAGTTAAGAAAATACTTCAAGCTCAATAATTCCCAAATATGGAAAGTAATGACAAATTTAGAGAGTTCAAAAAAGGTAAAGAGATCTGATAAAAAAGGAAGAAGTGTCTATTGGATGCTGTATTAAAAATTATTCAATTTTTTTTATGTTAGCTTAGTTTTTCTTTCATTTCTTCTATGAATTGAATAAATTCATTTTTCACATCTTCTTCTAGATGCTCCCTAATTGCTCTTAATCTACTGATCCATGGACGAATGGCCCGTGCTGATAATGCTCCTTTAGTTCTCATTATAATATCTGCTATTTCTTGCAAATCTCTAGTCAGTTCATACCCATTTAATAATGTAGAGTTTTCTAAAATCTTATCGAATAAGTGTGATAATTGTTTTTCATCAGGTGTTTTAGTATCTGAGGTTGGAATGGAGTCATCTAAAGTGGCAAAACTTGGAAGGTCATCAAGGGAAGTGGTTTCAGGTTTCTCACCAATATATTTTGTTTTAATTTGGTTAAGAAAATTTAAAAACTCAGTTTTTATATCATCTTCAAGGGAGTCCTTTATTTTTTTTAATCTGGCAACCCATGGACGAATATCTTTTGTTGCCATGTATCCATGCTTTTCAACAAGCAAGTCACCAAGAACCTGTAATTTATTGCTTATATCAATTCCTTTATTTATATGAATGTTATGAAATATATCATCGTATACACTTTGTATTCTCTCAGGTAATTGGTTTTCATCAATAATGGGAGATTCTTCTATAGGTGTCGATTGACCATCGAATTGTTCTTGGGATATTCCTGGACTTTTATAGCCTGCTAAAAGAATATCTTTTTCGATAGACTGTTCATTGTTCTCTTTTAGTCCTGTTGACAAGATCTGAGAGTCTCTTGGTTCAACTTTATCAGCACCCATTGAATTACATATCACGTGTTTCCATTCAGAGAAATCTTTAATAAATTTCTCTTTTAATGAATTTTCCAAAATTTTATCTTTATTTTCCTCTGAACTTAATTCATCTTTCCATGATGTTATTATAGAATATCCTTGGATTTGTAATACAGTATTAATGGCATCTTGAATTATTTTGCTCAATTCTCTTCCCTTGTAATCTTTTATTTTTTCAAATAAAATCTCGAATAAGGGTTCAATTTTTTCAATACTATAATTGTCTAAGTCGGATTTGAGAGATAGATCTGAAATTAGCCGTGATTCTTCATGAACATCTTCTTTTACTGATGCCTCTTTCAATTCGAACCTTTTCAAATCGGGGGTTGATCTTAAAGGTAAAGATGTGAATACCTCATTCCATTTGTGAATTTTTTCAATAATATTTTGCTTAAAGTCATTATCAGAAATCTGGGATTTAATAGCTTTGAGTTTACTAATTAATAGTTTTAATTCTAAAACATTCAAGGAAATTCCCTTCAAATTAGTTGCAATATCTAAATTTTCTTGAAGTAAGTGGCTAATTTTTTCTCCTTCAAGAAAATCGATGTTTTCATTAATATGGTTAAAGTTTATATTCATTTGAACTCTCTCAGGAGGTTTGCTAATCATGAATTTAGCATTAATTATGGGAGTGAATATATTAATTAAGGTTTCATCAGTAATTCCGATTGCATTGATATTTTTTGATAAGTCTTTTAGATTGAAGTTATAGTAACCAATTATAAGAATACCCGCTCCTTTGATGCCAATGATGCTATTTTTTTTAATCCTTAAATATTTCACGTTAGGATAGGTTCGTATCTCAGCGATTATCTCAGAATCATGAGAATCTGAAGCAATAAGTATAATAGAGCAAGGTTTTTTAGAATTCTTTATTGCATCTAAAGGTATATAATCCTTGATTTTTGGAACTATAATGATAATTTCATCATCAACTTGTTCGATAATGTTTAATATCTCTTCTTTAATTTTTGATATAGATGTGATTTTCCAAATATTATCTACTTTAAAATATGTTTCTATTATTTCTGGCAATAATTCCTCAAAGATTCTAAATTTTTCTAAGTTTTTTTCTATGGAGCTCTCGATATAAGAGGTTAATTTCTTTCCTATCTGTTCAGCAAGTTTTGTCCAACTTTGCTTGAATTGTTGATCTTTAGATTGAATATATTCAAATAATCCCGAAATTTCCTCGTTAACAATTTTTAATATTCCGAGATCTACTGCTTTTTGTCCAATTTGCTCCTCCATGCTAATAGCTAATTTAGAGCCAAAATAATCCTTAATTTCTCTAAAATTATTAGAAATATTTTGATCTAATTCTAGTGCTTTTTTATGGATCCTTTTTGCTAGAAAATTTTTCAGATCTTGTCTTATCTCTATCCATTGCTCTCTAGTAAGATTTTTTATTCCAGGAATAGCATCGGATTGGGAATCAATCTGGAGGATTATTTCTAATATGCTTGCAAATTGAGCATTAATTGATTTTTTAACATTGTCTTCAAAATTTAAATAATATAAGGCCGAATCATCTCTTTTTTGCATATCATCAAGAGTTTTATGGATTGCTTTTCGAATTTCAGAAGAGTCATTCTCAAAATTTTGTTTCATCATTTTAAGCTCATTTAAAATGGAAGATAATTCAATAGGATTTTCTTTTTCATTGAATATCTCCAAAATAATGTTTTTAACATTAGTATTCAACTCAATGTCTTCGCTCTTACTCTCACTTTTATCGGGAGGGGTCTTATTTAAAATTGCTTTAAAAGGAGGAATTGCTAAATAATGATTAAGTAATTTTGATTTTTCAGGAATTACGTTTACTATTAATTTATGCTTTATCAATTCTTTAAAAATGATCTTAAACTCATCATCAGATAAATGTGGTTTAATTGCATGAATCTCCTCATAAGAAAGAGGAATTTTTCCCAAACATTCAAGAAATATTTCTATTGTATCATTTGTTAGATTTAAATTGCCTATAATATCTTTCATAATTTAATCAATGAACGAATATATCTGGTGGAATTATTAATACTTTATCTCTAATTTCATA
>DXJM01000243.1 GCA_019057355.1 Promethearchaeota archaeon
AACTTATAATATATAAAAAAATCAAAAAATAGACAAGTGAAATATGTTGAAGATCGAGTATCATCTGGACGTGCTCAAGCCCCATCAACCCTCGATTGATACCTTGGCACGAACATTAGAAAAATTAGATGGTGTAAAAATGGTAGAGATTAAGGTAGAAGAGATTGATCAAAAGACCACCTCAATATACATTATTATTTCAGGATCAGGAAGCATTTCTATTGAGGAGATAACAGAAACCTTAGAAGCCAATAATTGCGCTCTCCATTCTGTTGATAAAGTCCTAATAGAGAATTGGAAATGATATTTTTTATAATAATAAATTACAATACAGGTTTAAGATTAAATCATGACGGTTCCCTTGGAAAGTCCAAAAATTGTAAAAATTCTCCAAGAAAAAGGGGAGATTAATGATGAATTGGATTATGCAATCATGAATTACTTGCTTCAACACGTAGGTCCGGGTTATACTGCTTGCAAGCCTCAATTAGTTGAACTTGAAGATGAAAAACAAGCAATCAAAATGGGAATTGATAGTACTTACATAGGCAAGGGTAATCAACTCATGGGATTGGGGATTGTTGGGATCATATTAATTGGTCTTCCAGAACAAGATGTTCTTTACACCACGTCACTACCTGAACTAGAAGAAAATATAGAAAAAATGAAACATGCGGGTATAGAACCTCAAGTAAGACCCAGAGGGAAGTATTAGACATTCCACTCAAAAATATTTTATGCCATTTTAAAAATTAAAATATGATTTGTTTATTGGAGAATCCTCTATTTTATCGATGAATAATGTCAGACTATAAAATTAAAGATATGATTCAAGATTATTTATTAGATGAGGGAATTTTAAGAGAAAAGCTTTCAAATCCTAAAATAGAATTTGGTTTTTTAATTTCTTTCCCTCCTGGGCTTAATAATGGTCAAAAATTAAACATATTCATGCCTAAAAATAAAGATTTTCTCATAATATCAATAGGAACTCAAATAAATCAGGATCAAGTAAATACTCTCAATTCTTTGGGAGAAAAAAAAATTCATTTTTTTATGAATTTGAGAAAGCTTTTTTTATCGAAAGATGTCTTTTTTCGAATAGATTCTCAAAACAATCGATACGAGATAAGTGATCAAATTTTTCTTAAAAGTAATGGTACAATTTCAAAGAATTCATTATATAAAGGGATTCGTAAAGTCTTTAATGTTGCATTGTATGCAAATACCGTATTGCAGGAATACTGCATGGGAAAAATCTCTCAAGATGATATAACATCGGGATCTGATTTCTCTCTTTATACTTAAATTTTTTGTATAATATTTTGGTGATAATTTCTGTTTGAAGATTGGTTAAGAGCAATTGGAAAGTTGGATTATGTTCAAGGAAAAGAAAGACCTAATGTTGAGTGCATCTTATGTTCAATTCGAGATGAAGATGAGAAAGTTATAAATTTAAAACTCTATCAGGATGCCACTGCTTTTGTGGTTTTAAATCTTTATCCCTACAATCCCGCCCATATTATGGTCGTTCCATTGCGGCATGTTCTTAAATATACCGATTTAACGAAGCAAGAACTCTTACACTTGTCAAGAATGATTCAAGGTTTGGAGCTAATGATTGATGATCTCTATAATCCAAAAGGATATAATATTGGGATGAACCAAGGGAGAATTGGTGGAGCAAGCATAGAACACCTTCACTTTCATATCGTGCCTCGATACGGTAATGAACTTGGTTTCATTGATATTGTTGGAAAAACAAGGGTTGTCGTTGAAGGTTTGGAGGGAGTGAAAAAAAAAATATCTGAACACGTTCATGAATATCTAAATGAGGAATTTTTCAAGAATTTTTAACCTCGTTATCATTTAAACCAGCATTTAATGCTCGTCCCTCATATTTTTAGTTTTTTTCTTATCTTTTCAAATCCTTTTAGTGCAAATTCGATTTCTTCTCTAGTATGGCTTGAGGTCATCAACGTTCTGAATCGAGCAGTATTTTGAGGAACTGCTGGAAATATATAGGGACATGCAAAAATGCCCTCATTATTTAGAATTCTTGCCATCTTTATTGCAATTCCTTCATTTCCTAAAAAGATGGGAACAATAGCAGATTCAGAATTCATGGTATCAAACCCCATATCATCCAGTCCTTGTTTGTAATGTTTTACATTCTCCCATAATTTTTTTTTTCTACTTAAATCCCTCTTCATGATATTCAATGCAGCAAGAGTTCCTGCTGTAATTGCTACAGGAAGGCTTCCAGAGAAAATAAAACCCCTCCCAAATACTTTCAAATATGAGACAAGACTGTCATTTCCAGCAATACATCCACCCTGACTTCCAAAAGCTTTTCCAAACGAGGTCATCCAAATATCAACATCCTCGGTTTTCATTCCAAAATGTTCATCAATTCCTCTTCCTGTTTTTCCGATTAATCCTATACAATGAGCTTCATCTACCATTGATAGGGCATTGTTCTTTTTAATAACCTTTATTAATTCGGGTAGCTTCGCAATATCTCCCACTGAGCTATATATGGCATCCAAAACTACTAATTTATTTTCATATTCCTTGCAATCTTCCAATACTTGAGCTAAAGCATCAACATTATTGTGTTCAAACCGTTCTATATGAGCTCCTGAGAGTCTTGCTCCATCGTAAATGCTCGCGTGATCATGTTTATCAAGAATGATCAAATCACCTTTTCCAAAAAGTGTTGATATCGCGGTTAAATTTGCATCATAACCACTATTAAAAACTATTGCAGATTCCGTTCCTTTAAATTCGGCATAACCCTTTTCTAATTGTTCATGTATTATAGTTGAACCCGTTAAAAGGCGAGATCCACCAGTACTTAACCCGTGCTTTAAAACAGCTTCTGAAACTGCCTTTTTTACTTCTTGGTCATCTCCTAAACCCAGATAATCATAACTATCCAGCATTAACATTTTCTTTCCATTTAATGAAGTCTGTGAACCTGTAACATATTCCAAATTCCTGTACCAATAGATTAAATTACTATTAATAACACTATTATATGCCTGTGAAAAGACATTCATTTTTTTTCTAAAATCTTTCATTTTCGGAATATTCGTTAGACCATTAACAATGACTTTACTGAAACTATCCATTTAATTTCGCCTTTCTAAGATTTTTTTTAGTATTGAAAGACTTTAATTAATTATAAAATATTAAAATTTTGTATAAAGCTATTTGAATAAAATAAAAAGAAAAAAAAAACTCAAATATAATTAATTATTATCGAGTTGCGTTTCTAATATCTGAAGCAGTAACTCTTTTTCGTTTATCATCTTTACAAACTTTAATTGCTCCTTTAGTAGCATCTGCAGCCTTTTTCTCCAGAAAGTCAATTAACTTATCTAAAGCCTCAGCTGCAACCAATTCAGCCCCCTCTTTCTTCATAAGCCTTCTGATCGGTGCTTTCGCAATGTAGCCCTCAGCTTTTTTTGCTGCTGCGGGTTTTTTTGCTGCTGCGGGTTTTTCTGCTACAGGTTC
>DXJM01000244.1 GCA_019057355.1 Promethearchaeota archaeon
AATCCCTACCGCATAGAAAAGATATTTGTTGGGAAAGAGATAGAAAGGCTTTAAGTTCGAGGTGCATGTAAAGACAAAAATTAATTCACATATGATTAAATTTGTAAATATAATTGTCTGTGACAATGCAATAGCGTGAATATTTGCCGTGGTACCCTCTATCAAATAATCCATTGTTAAGAGTGGATCTATCCCTACTTGAGCCCATGCTGGAATCAATACGGTCCACAAGAGCAGATATAACGTGATGTTCATGATAGACGTGGCAATCCCTAAAAGGAGCACTGGACCTTTTATCTCCTTTAATAATGAAAATCCTTCACGTGGTTTATCCTTCATAACATCCGGATCTGTGGGAGTAAATCCGAGAACCATCGCGGGAATGCCATCTGTTGCTATATTTAACCATAATATTTGAATTGGCTGAATGGGAATTGCAAGAAATATCCACGGTAAAGTATTCAGCAAGATATATGCAGTAAGTATGAGAAAAATTTCATCAAAATTCGTACTTAACATGTATCTAAAAAAACCCTTGGTTGTTTCATATATGCCCCTCCCTTCTTCAATCGCATTAATGATTGTTGCATAATTATCATCAATCAAGATCATTTCAGATGCTTCTTGCGTCACCTCCGTTCCTTTTAATCCCATTGCAATCCCAACATGAGCACGTTTAACAGCAGGTGCATCATTCACGCCATCACCCGTCATTGCGACAATTTTATCCAGTTCTCTCAACCTCTTCAATATCCGCAATTTATGTTCTGAAGTGACTCGCGCGTAGACATCTACTGTTTTAACTTTTTCCCGAAGTTCATCATCACTCATCTCTTCTAATTCGAGCCCTGTTATTGCATCATCCGAATCCGTCAAACCGATTTGTTGTGCAATGGCCACGGCAGTTATTTTGTGATCTCCCGTTATCATGATCGTTCTTATCCCCGCCATTCTTGCCTCAGCGATAGCATCCTTGACCTCATCTCTCGCAGGATCGATGATTCCAACCAAGCCAAGATATATGTAATCCTTTTCCATGTCTTCTTCGGTAAATCCCTCCTTTAATGGCTTATAAGCTAGTCCTAACACTCTCAAGGCATTTTTAGCAAAAGCTTCGTTTTTATTTAGAAAGAGATCATTGACTTCATTAATCGGTTTTTCTTCCCCATTCATGACCCCTTTAGCAGCATTTTTCAATAAAATATCAGGAGCACCTTTAAGCAAGGAATAGTATTTACCGTCTATTTTGACCGCAACGGACATCATTTTTCTATCGGAGCTAAACGGGATTTCATTAACCTTTTCAGCTTTGGTATCGAGGTTCATTTTCATTGCTAATACCTTAAAGCATATCTCGGTTGGATCGCCCACCACATCCGTGTTACTCGTCCCATCATTCTTTGATATCACGCTAGAATTATTGCAAAACATTGCTACTTCCAAGAAGCGTCTTAATTCGGCATTAAGAGGAACTGGTTTTCCATTATCCATGATTTTCCCTTCGAGCGAATAACCCACGCCCTCTACATCGTATTCCTTTCCTCCTAGAAAAACTTTCACGACGGTCATTTCATTTTTTGTAAGCGTTCCCGTTTTATCCGAACAAATGATATTTATCCGTCCGAGAGTTTCGACAGCAGTTAATTTTCTCACTAATGCATTCCTTTTTGCCATTTTTTTCATTCCCAAGCTCATGACAACGGTAATGACCACGACAAGCCCCTCGGGAACTGCAGAAACTGCCAAGCTTATAGATATTTCAAAGGCTTCTATCAATTCATCCACTTGTTTTGGATCCGTTAAATTAAGCCCATGAGCGACAGCAAGACTGATTACTTCTGTCACGAAGACTCCAATACAAATGATGATGATAATGATTCCCAGTATTTTGCCAAATCTATTGACTTCTACTTGAAATGGACTGGCTCCTTCTTCTTCCTCTTGCAACTTTTCAGCAATTTTTCCTATTTCCGTATTCATGCCCGTGCCAATAGCAATACCCTCACCATTACCTCTCGTGATTATGGTATTCATGTAGCCCAAATTAATTCTATCAGCAAGAATCTCCTTTTCGTCAACAATTTTTAGTTTTTTTTTCACGGGTTCGGATTCTCCCGTCAAAATTGCCTCATCAACATAGAGAGAGAATTCCTTATATAAGCGAACGTCTGCGGGAAATTTATCTCCCTCTTCAAACAATACAATATCACCAGGAACGATATCTTCCACGTCGATTTCTTGGATTTTTCCATCTCGTCTAACCTTCGCAAAATGGGGGGCCAGTTTCTTGAGACTCTCAAGCGATTTTTCAGCAGAATATTCTTGATAAAACCCTAATATGGCATTTACAATCAAAATGGCTGCGATAACGATGGCATCAGTATATTCCGTAGACCACGTTTCTCCGGATCGGGATGCTTCATACATCCCTATGATGACAGAGATGATTATGGCAAAGATTAACAAGTAAATGAGAAAATCCTTGAATTGCCCAATAAAAATTTGAAACGCGGTCTTTCCCTTTTCTTTAATCAATTCGTTTCTTCCAAATTGTTCCAGCCTTTTCTCTACTTCTCCACCCGATAATCCGCTTTCAATCGAAGTGCCCATTAATTTTTCGACTTCATCGACTTCTTTTGAGTGTGCTTTGATTTTTTCCATCTTGTTTCAATTTATTTCATATTTTTTATTTAGATTACAAAAACTATATATGAATAGATAAAAATCCTTATTTTAAGAATTTTGTTTTTAACAGAAAAGTCATTTGATAATCCCTCAGAAAGAAACATTTTACGTTGAATTTTAATCGCATAAAATCAGAGAGAATATTACTAAATTTTTGAGTAGAAAATAGATACTCGGAATTAAAACATTACTATTCATCTCTATTTTTTTAATCCAGGTTTTTTATTATCGTGATAATAATAATTAAGATTATTTATAGCTTCAACACGCCATTTCTCGAATGAAATAAAATGGGGGGTGAGTTTTGTAAAAGATAGAAGGAGTTATAGCATGCTAACGTGAAATTAATTAAAAAATATAAATATTAAAAAAAAAATGAGATGTTCGATTGCTACATCGTGAAGCTTTGATTTTTTGCTTGTTTTGAACTTGGCGCCGTGCTCTTCGCTAGATATACAAAATTCGAAAAAAAAATGAGAAATTTGGAGGAGTTGGGATATTCTCTAT
>DXJM01000245.1 GCA_019057355.1 Promethearchaeota archaeon
GTCCTTTAATAAGTCCATTCCATGTTTTATGATCTCCTAATATTCTCTGACCATTTTTAAATGATTTCCCGCCATCAATTGGTTTACCCCCACCTACAATTACCATGCCTGCGTTAGAAAGATATGCAGGAAAAATAAGGAGTATAGAAAATAATAATAAGGCAATCCAATCAGCAAAAGAGTAGATAATGGATGTAACCATGATTTGTAGTAAAAATAACAATAGGAATATAAAAGTCAATGTTAAAGCAATTTTTCTATCCTTTTTCTCTCGAGAGGTTAATTCTCTATTATTCTTCAAGTATTGAGACCTAAAAATTATAAAATAGTCAAATAAATTTATTATTTTAATTTTTGATTAGTTAAAACATTTCTTATAGACATCTCTTTAATTGTATGTTAATAATATTGCTGGCTAAACAATAATCTTTTAAAACGCCGACACTAATATATTAAATTACAACGACAGATGTTTAGAATTTGTTAGATAGTACCTATTTAACATGTTCTTAATAATCTACGAGTTAATAAATAATCTTATATATGCAAGGGAAATTAATACAAATTAAAAAATTTCTAATGGAAAAAATATTGGTGTTTTTGAGTGTTGAAAAATGTGAATAATGGCAAGAATCCATTTAACATTGAAAAGTTCTATAAAAGTTATTTAAATGCTCCAAAAATCTTTAAAAATCAAAATGCTTTGGATTCAACTTACATCCCAGAAGAACTCCCCCATCGAGATAATGAAATCCGAATGATTGCGGAAAAAACAGCTTGTGCATTAAGAGGAGATACACCCCCGAATTTTTTGTGCTATGGTCGAACAGGTACAGGTAAAACAGCAACAATACGTTATGTAAGTCAAAAATTAGCACAACAAATAATTAAGAATAAACCTTGGTGGATATACATTAACTGTAATTTATTATCAACGCCTTATCGCATTTTAGCTCACATTTATAACACCATATCTGGAAAGGAAAGAATCCCTCCTACAGGATTGCCTAAAGATGTCATATTTAAAAAATTATTAGGTTTACTCGATCAAAAAGTTGGATCAACTATTTGTTTTTTAGTATTAGATGAAATTGATTTACTAATCGAAAAAACAGGAGGAAATGAAATTTTATATCTTTTAACGAGGTTAAATGAAAATCTAGATTATTGCAGGACTAGTCTTATTGGAATTTCTAATAAACTGAAATTTAATCAATCATTAGATCCACGAGTTCAATCTAGTTTGGGAAAGGAACCTCCAATCGTATTTCACCCATACAATGCCAAGCAACTAGGGGATATATTGATGGAGAGAGCAAAGGTAGCTTTTTATGATAATGTTTTAAATGATGATGTTATTCATTTATGCGCGGCCTTAGCTGCAAAAGACGATGGAGATGCTAGAAAAGCTCTTCAATTATTGAGAAAAGCTGGTGAGATTGCTGCAAATAGTCAACATAAAGTAGTGAAAGAAAAACATGTTTATGAAGCTCATGATGAGTTGGAAAAAGATCATGTTGAAGAATACATGTTAGGGATGCCATTGCAAGCTCAAATAGTGTTAACAGCAATATTTTTGATTAATAAATTTAAACCCGAATACATAATAACATCGGGGGACATATATGAAGTTCATTCTGAATTGGCCAATAAAATTTCAGGAATAAAACAATTAACTAAAAGAATGATTAGTGACTATGTAAATGAATTGACGTTATCTGGAATTATATCAGCGGATATTAGGTCCCTTGGTTATTATGGAAGGACGAAAATTATTAGCTTAGATGTTGACATGGTCTTGGTCGAGAAAACATTGAAGCAAAATGAGAAAATTAGGAATTTCCTCAACTATAAACCGATATTACTACAATCAGATAAAGTTCTTATAAAAAATAATATTTTTAAAAAATTAATATGATTCTTTCAGCCTTTACAAATAGAAAAAAATGATTAAAAAATAAATTAAATGCGTGTTCCACTCGGTGGGAGCAAAAATCTTGAAAAATTCAGTAGATTATCCAGAAAATTCCCATTCGTTAATATCACGTGCAACTACTTCAAGGAGATGTTTGGTTGCATCTTCATTTTTTTCCTTTAAGAGGAGAAAAAGCTTTGTTAGGTGTTTACAAAATTTCTTATCCTTTGATTTTTTTGAAATAAAATCATGGCAATCATGAGATAAATTCAAGTTGTTGATATTAATTTCAATCTTATAAGGATTTTCCTTGGTTCCGGTTATTTGCGCTTTAATTATACCCTTTTCAAAATTATCTTCTAATATTTCAACCGCATCATCAGGAATTGATACTGCACGATTTAGAACTCCTTGATCTGAAAAAGCCTTCAATAATGGTCCAAAAGTAGATTTGATTGCATTTTGTGTTTTTTCGATAATAGTTCCTTTTTTGTGCAAATTTTTTTTAATTTCATTTTTTCTTTTTTCATTCCACGCGATCACCTTGCTTTCTAATTCTGCTGCTAATGAAATTGAAGAATCATCATTAATTATTAGATATTTATTAATGATACCATTTTCAATTAATTCCTCTGATTTTTCAGGTGAAAGAAGAAATAAATCAAAAGATATGATATATAATAAGCTTTTTTTTGATATTTTTGGAAGAGCTATCACTTTCCAGATATATATTAATAACTCCGCTTCATTATCGCGAGGAATGATAAAATTCATGAGGGTTCTATTTTTTGTGTTTCGTTATTTTATATTATTTTGAAATCTATTTCATAACAATTATATGTATCTAATTCAACAATTGGAACTATCCCTGGAGTAGGAGTTATGCCAAAACTCTTCATAAAACCGGTTTGGGATTGAAAGCAACCCGAATTTACTAGAGTAACGTTCTTGTATTTATCCCTTCCATTGATATGGATATGTCCGGTGTGAAAAATGTCTGGAATTTGATCTATTACTAACCAATCTTTACTTGTAGGTGCAATTTGGGTTTTCTTTCCATAAATTGGGGCAAGATGCCGGCATCTAATAAATTCTTTCATGGTTTCCGTAGGTTTTTCATTTTCTAATCCATTTAACAATAAATTCATGTCAAGGATGCTATCACCATGATATACTAAGGTTTTAACATTATGAGTTTGAATCAATGCTGGATTCCCCATACATTTTACCCCAATATCAATCAATTCATTTGAATATTTTTTCGGAACGGCTGGTCTTGGAAGCGCATTTCTTACGGGTTCATGGTTCCCAGAACTATAAAAAATTTTAATATAGTCAGGGATCTCAGAAAAAAGTTCTGAAGCTCTTTTGTATTGATCATAAATATCTTTTATTACGAGATCATCTTGCTGATTAGGATATATACCAATTCCATCTACTAGATCCCCATTAATTATAATATATTTAATTTTTCCAGCAATTTCTCTAACATTTTTATTTTTTGAATTTCCTTTTATGAATTCAATAAATTTATTCCACAACTTACACTCAAATTCTTTACTTCCAACATGTAGATCGGATAATAGGGCAATTGATATCGGATCAGGAGAAGGACTTGCTATATAGTTATTTGGAATGTCAATTTTTAAAATATGTGAAGCAAATATTACCCCTTTTTTGCCTTTTTCACCAGGATTATAAGTGCCTTCAATATAAACCATTTGATCTTGGATTGTTCTTTCCACAATTCGTAGATTTTCTAGATTATCAGAGTCTCTTCTAATTATAACATTAATAAGACCGGTTGAATCCTCAATAGTCAAGAAGTAATTATTATTTTTAGTCTCATGAATATCGCTAACTAAACCAATAACTGAAACTATTTGATCCCGTGTATTTCTTAGGATATTTGTTATTTTAGCAGCAGATAACGTTTCTGGTCTTTTTTTCATTAATTTATATAATTGATTGAATTTATCTATTGTTAAATTAAAAAAATCATCATATTCACCATTCGTGTGGATATTTCCTGTAGGATCTTTTAGTATGGCAAAATCAAAATCATATTCCTTTGCAATAGGATTGAAGTTAAAAATAGATTTATTTGCTCCAGAAAATTTAACTTTCCTTTCCAAATTCTTTTGATGTTTTTTAGTTTCTTTTAATTTATTGGCTTTTAATACTGACGGCATCAAGGAGCCAATCGTAGATTCTAAATTTGGTTTTAATTGATTCTTGCTATTGATTTCCTCATTTTTAATAAGACTATCTTTCTTAATAATAGATAAATCTACTCTGTCAATGATATCTTTTAGTTCATTTTCATTATTTGGTTCAATTTGGATCTGCTTTACTGCAAGAGTTCTTTTTAATGCATTTTGAATCTCTATTTCAGAAATTTTCATCAGTACGTCAGCAGTTAAATGGTTGGCAAATGAGGGAAGAAAGCTAGTTTCTTTTATAAAGCTATTTACTTTTTCCATAGGATTTGACAGAGTTAAAATGAAATTTAATATATCTGGAGTTACATTTATCCCGACATTGATGAATTTTTGCAAAATCATTCTTTTTTCCGCTACAGAGACATTTTCCAAGTAAATCCATCCCTTGAATGTTAATAATAATTTAGAACAAAATTTAATATA
>DXJM01000246.1 GCA_019057355.1 Promethearchaeota archaeon
AAATAATCTAAAATAATCTAAAATAATCGAAAAATATTTTTAGTTTTAGTAATTAAAAATTTTACAGATAAACGAATTTATGGAAGAATGTGAGATAATTTTTGAAAGATATTGCGTGTGGCTTGATAAGAAGCTCTGATATTGGAAAAAAAATTACAATTGCAGGATGGGTCGATGCAATCAGAGATCACGGAAATACCTTCTTTATCGATTTAAGAGACACTACTGGTAAAGTCCAAGTAGTGACAAAGAGAGAGGAAATTAATGAAGGATTAAACCAGATAATAAAGGCAATAAATAAAGAGTCGGTGTTACAAGTAATTGGTAATGTACGACCACGTCCTGAGGGAACTAACAATAAAAAGCTTGCAACAGGTGAAATTGAAGTAGAAATTGATGAACTTACCATTTTAAATTCAGCACAACCACTACCGTATCATTTCAAGGACAAAGCAAAACAGTCTGTTCGGTTGAAATATAGGTATATAGATCTAAGACACCCAAAACTTCAAGATAACATAAAAAAAAGAGCAAAAGTCACTTCTGAAACGAGAAAATACCTTGATTCTCAAGGATTTTTTGAAATAGAAACTCCAATGTTAACAAAAAGCACGCCAGAAGGGGCTCGTGATTATCTCGTGCCAAGTAGAGTGCATAAAGGAAAATTTTACGCTTTACCACAGTCTCCTCAATTATTCAAGCAAATGTTAATGGTAAGCGGATTTGAAAAATATTATCAGATTGCTAGATGTTTTCGTGATGAAGATTTAAGACCAGAGCGGCAACCCGAGTTCACTCAAATAGACTTGGAAATGTCTTTTATAACACAGGATGACATTATTAAAGTGGTTGAGGGATTATTACAACACTTGTTTACTACTGTTTTAAATAAGAACATTAAAATTCCTTTCCCTAGAATGACTTACAAAGAAGCAATGTCCCAGTTTGGTGTAGATAAACCTGATACCAGGTATGGATTACAACTTGTTGAAATTACCGATTTAATTCCAAAAGACGTGTCTATTTTTAAATTTGTTTTTGAACAAAAACACGGAATCATAAGTGCTATAAAGATTGAAGGCGAAGGAAATATTTCCAATAAAAATTTTAATAAATGGCGAGCTTATGTCCAGAAATTTAAGACTAAAGAACTTGCGAACATTAAATTAATAGATAAAGAAATTAAAAGTCCTTTAACCAAATATTTGAGTGAAGGTGTAATTAAAAAAATAATTAAAAGACTTGAGGCAAAAGATGGCGATTTAATCGTTTTAGCAGGTGGTAAGAGTTCTAATGTTTATAGAGGACTTGGTGAATTAAGGATTAAATTAGCTAATGACATGAATCTGATCCCAAAAGATCAATATAATTTCTTATGGGTGGTAGATTTTCCCTCGTTTGAATGGAGTGAAGAAGAAAAAAGATGGACAGCAATGCATCATCCATTCACTTCCTTCAAGGAAGAATTCTTGGAAACTTTCCAAGATGACCCTGAAGAAGTATTAGCAAATGCTTATGATATTGTATTGAATGGTTATGAGCTGGGGGGTGGAAGCATTCGTATTCATAATCCTGAGCTTCAAGAAAAAGTATTTAAGGTATTAGCAATACCTCCAGAAATTGCAGAACAGAACTTTTCTTTCTTAATTGAAGCATTAAAATACGGAGCGCCCCCACATGGAGGTTTAGCTATAGGTTTAGATAGATTAGTAATGTTGATGACTGATGAACCAAATATTAGAGAGGTCATTGCTTTTCCCAAAACAAAAATGGCTATTTTACCATTAGGGGATGCTCCAAACACGGTTACTGAGGATCAGTTAGATATCTTGGGGATAGAGTTAACAACAGAAACAAAACTATTATTAGAAAAAAAAGAAAAAAAAGATATTTGATGTGATTAAGCATCAATATTTTCAATAAGAACAGCTAAACCTTGTCCACTTCCTATACATGCATTAGCAATACCATATTTGGCTTTATTAGCTTTTAATATCCTTGCTAATGTACCGGTTAATCGAACCACAGATGCTCCTAATGGATGTCCTATAGCACTACTTCCACCCATAATGTTAACTTTTTCTTCTGGAATGTTGAAATATTTCATGCAATTCAAAGCAACTATGCAGAAAGCTTCATTGATTTCCCAGAAATCAATTTCATCTGCTTTTAATCCAGCCATATCTAATGCTTTTTGAGAAGCAGGTACGGGTCCTCTACCCATGACTCTTGGATCAACGCCCACCCAACCAAATGAAACTATACGAGCTAATGGTTCGATACCTCTTTTTCTTGCTTCTTCTGCATTCATTAGCATGCAGGCCGTGGCGCCAGCATTTAATGGAGATGAATTACCTGCTGTAATTACTCCCTCTTCAGTTCCTTCTCTCTGTATATACCCTTCTTTTCCTCCGATGTCATCTCCATTTATATTTTTTTCCAAGAAGAAAGGTTTTGATAACCTTCTTAATCCCGCCATTTGTTCCATAGTTGATTTTCTTGCGGCCATGTCTTTATCTACCATTATTTTCTCTTCCATATTTCCATCAGCATGACCCTTAATAGGAATGATCTCACCTTTGAACCAACCCTTTTCCTGACTGTTAACTGTTAATTCATGACTTCTCACACCAAACCGGTCTAAATCTTCCTTTTTAAAATAAGGTGCTTCTTCTTCATATAATCTTTGTGCCGTCTGGAGCATGTTAAATGAATTCCCCAAATCAAGTTCGGGTCTATACCAGCGACTCTCTGGATTAGTGATATCCCATGGTGGTGATGTCCAAGGATTACTCATTGGAATGCGGGTCATGTGCTCGACGCCTGTAGCCATTCCAATTTTAATTTGACCAGTCATTATTTCTTGAGCAACAAATGCCAATGCTGCTCCGGCTGATGCGCATTGTTTATCAACAAAAAAAGCCGATGTTTCTACTGGAAACCCTGCTTGAAATAATGGAAACCGTCCCGCATAAGTCCATGATTCATGAACTCCGAATGCCGTTCCCACTCCAAATTCCTCAACATCTTTCTTTTCTACAGGTTTTCCTCCAAGATATTGATCTTGCTCGAACATCTTTATTAACAAGGTTCCGAGAAGTTCATCGGTTCTATATTCGCTCAAAACATCTCTCTGAGGTGCATCAGGTCTTGAACGCGAAAATGCCGTCCGAGCGTAATCAACAATCCATACTTCATTCAATTGTACCATAATTTTTACTCCTTATACATGTTATTTTTTACTTTATCAAATATAATCAAATATTAAAATCTAATATCATAT
>DXJM01000247.1 GCA_019057355.1 Promethearchaeota archaeon
ACTTTATCATAATAAGTTCTTTTCATGGGATTAAAAAGAAAAATTAAATCATATCTATCGTAAAGCAACGATAAATATCTATCTTTCATTCAAATAAAAAAAGCTCTAAAAATTTTTTTTCTTCTTAACCTATACAGTAAAAATTATAGGAAATTATTAATATTAACTAGTATCATCAAGTTTGATTATTATTAACTTAATTTAAAAGAAAAAAAATGCTCTCTGATAAAGAACAAAAGAAAGTTTTCAAGGAAATTGCATCTAAGGAACCTGAAAAGTATTATCCAACGAAAGAACTAAAAAATTTAGGATACATGAGAAAACATTGTAAATGTGGAACATATTTCTGGACAACACATAAAAATCGCCGAGTATGTGGCGATCCCGTGTGCTCTGGAGGATTTCAGGTTGTTATTAATAATCCAACTCCTAAAAAATTATCATATATCGATGTCTGGGATAAAATCGTTGAAGTTTTAGAGCCTCGAGGTTACGTTCCTATTAAAAGATATCCTTGCGTCGCACGATGGAATCCAACATCAGAATTCACAATTGCCTCGATATCAGCATTTCAACCTTATGTTGTATCAGGTGAAGTTGAACCTCCCGCAAAAAAGATAATAATCCCTCAATTTTGTTTACGTTTTAACGATATTCCAAATGTAGGATTGACAGGATCCCATGCTTGTGGTTTTGTTATGATAGGACAACATTCATTTGTCCCTCCTGAAGAGTGGAATCAAGGAGCACTTTTCTTGGACATGCATGATTTCATAACAGAGAAAGGTATAGGACTTTCTAAGCAAGAAATTACTATTCATGAAGATTCATGGGCAGGAGGTGGAACCTTTGGATGCAGTTTAGAATTTTTTAGTAGAGGTGTAGAACTTTTCAATCAAGTATACATGATGTTTGAACAGACTCCAAAAGGATCGAAAGAACTCAAATTGAAGGTTCTTGATATGGGTCTTGGACAAGAACGTGTTGCGTGGTTTTCACAAGGAACACCTAACATGTACGAAGCAATTTTTCCTCAGGTTCTACAAAAGCTTCGAAAAATCACGAATATTGAACTAGACTTAGATCTCTATAACAGGTTTTCACAATATTCAGCTTATTTGAATGTTGATGAAGTTGATGACATGGATGCTGCTTGGCACAATGTTGCTACTGAATTGAGCATTGATGTAAACGAACTTAAAAATAAAGTCCTTCCAATGACAGCACTCTATTCAATAGCAGAACACGCTCGCAGCCTTCTATTTGCAATCAATGATGGAATGCTTCCTTCAAACGTGGGGGGAGGCTATAATTTAAGAATTATTTTTCGGCGTGCGATTGGTTTTATTGACATGTTTAAGTGGGATATTGACATAAGTGATGTATGTGCTTGGCATGCTGAAGAATTAAAGAATCTTTTTCCGGAAGTATCTGAGCACTTAGATGAAATTAGAGAAATCCTTGATGTGGAATGTGATAAATATTATGCAACTAAGGAGAAAGCTGGTAAAATTTTAGATAAAAAACTAAAAGAAGGGTATTTCTCCACTGAAACACTCATTGAAATTTATGATTCAAATGGGATTAGCCCCGATATGGTAAAAGAAGCTGCAAAAAAATACAATATGAAAATTCACGTTCCTGATAATTTCTACTCGTTGGTCGTTGAACGACACGAACGAGGTGAACAAGTGCACGCCACTGGAAGAGAAATAGATATTGACTTGGATGGTGTTCCTGAGACGAAATCTTTGTATTATTTTGACTATACACTCCTTTCAAATTCTGCAAAAGTATTGAAAATAATAGATAAGATGGTGTTGCTGGATCAATCTGTAGCGTACGGAACTTCAGGAGGGCAACTTCATGATGTCGGCACGATCAATGGACAAAAATTTATTGATGTCATCAAACAAGGAAATCACGTGATTCATGTTCTTGAAAACACGCCTAAATTCAATGAAGGTGATCTCGTAAAGGTAGAAGTTGATAAAGAATGGAGATTCCAACTCTCACAACACCATACCGCAACCCACATCGTCAATGCGGCCGCTCGTGACATATTAGGAAGTCATGTAAACCAAGCTGGAGCAAAAAAGACATTAAAAAATGCTCACTTGGATATCACTCATTATGAGCAAATTTCCGAAGAAAAACTACGGTTAATTGAAAAGAGAGCAAATGAAATTGTTGAAAAACAAATAGCTCTAAATCTTTCCTTCATGCCTCGTACTGAAGCCGAGCAGCAGTATGGAATGGGATTGTACCAAGGTGGAGCCGTCCCTGGGAAGAAAATAAGAATTGTTGAAGTTCCTGGTATAGATGTCGAAGCATGTGGTGGAACGCATCTAAATAATACTTTTGAGGCAGGCCGGATTAAAATACTCAAATCTCAAAAAATTCAAGATGGAGTCGTTCGATTAGTATTTACCGCTGGAAATGCCACGCAAAAAATCAAGAAAAAACGTGATAATATCTTAACCAATTTAAAGATGATATTATCCGTAGAATCAGATCAACTTAGTGGTAGGGTGAGAGAATTATTAGAAAAACGCAATAATGTGAATAAGGCTCTAAAAAAAGGAGCCATTGATGAAAATGATCTAAGATTAACCTCAAATGAAAAATATGAGGGTGACGTCATAGCAGAATTATCTCATTTTTTAAAAGTAAAAGATAAGGAACTTCCTTTAAAAGTCAAGAAACTACATGATGAATGGAACGATGGTGTTGAGAAAATTAACATGATGAAAAAGCTCCTTAGCACGGAATATTCAAATGAATTGATTGGAAAAGCAAGGGATTATTTAGGATTTAAATTGATTTTAGAAGCGTTTGAAAAAATCGATCAAAATGATCTCAAGAACCTTAGTCAAAGAATCATGAAACTCTCAGATGATATCATTACAGTATTTATTAACAAAAATGATAATGGAATTGGTATTTTGGGAATGGTGGGAAAACATCCAGCAAAAGATTTAGACTTTCATGTCGGAAATTTTGTTAAAGAATGTGTTTCTAATTATAGTGGAAGGGGAGGCGGAAAAAAAGATTTTGGTCAAGGTTTTATAGAAGATCAAGCCTTAGATCTTAATGAGATATTACAGTATTGTAAAAAAAACCTAAATCCGTACTAGGTCATATCCTTTTTATTTTTTCTAGTAAGATATATATTGGATATTTTTCATGTTTATATTTATTTAT
>DXJM01000248.1 GCA_019057355.1 Promethearchaeota archaeon
ATGTACTTTAAAATATTTTAAATTACTAATCCATAAAATTTTATATTTATCAAGGTAAGACAGTAATGGATATGAAGAAAAAAACTTTTAATGAGCTACTTGGCATAGATGACGATGATAAAATGATTATTGAATTAATTGAAGAAAATCCAGATATTACCCATTCAAAAATTGCTGAAGCCATAGATAAGTCCCAACCAGCTATAGGTGCGAGGATTATTAAGCTCGAAAGAAAACATTTACTAGCAAAGCAAGTGGGCTTTAACATAAAACATGTCGATCTTAAAGTAGCTATAGTGTATATTTCAACTAAGGATGTAGAGGAAATCGTTGAAAAAATAGAAACATGTCCCTTTATCAATCATGCCTTTAAAATATCTGGTGAATTTAATTTACTCTGCTTTATTTCAGCTTCAGACTTGCAGACTATTGAAAAAATCGTCGATCTATGCTTTCGAAGAGATCCAAACGTGATCAATATAAAAATGAATATTCTTATTGAATCCATTCACGATTTTGTTGTTCCCATAGATTTTGCAATTGAACGATTTGATGGAAGACATTGCGGTCCGGGATGCCATCTCAAGAAAGAAATTCCAAAATATAAATTTGATGAGATTATTTCAGAAGAAGAATAACATAAGCAAATGTCATAATTTTACTTTTTTGTGCAAGTTTTATTCATTTCTCCAAGATCAAACAAGAAAAGAAAAATTTGCTCTGAAACACATGTATCATTAATTTAGTTAATAGTCATTAATTCATGATTATTGATTGTAGAGCTCCACGCACACAGCAGCATAACGCTGATCTTGTAGTAATTTTTCATTCTTTTCATTCATGTTAATATAACAACCACTTATTTGTATGAATAAATCCTACCTTCCACGTAGTAAATGAATTAAAAAGGATGTAAAAAAGTGAAAATTATTATGTATAATATGGTGATTACACCAACTTAATATATTAATGCGCAAAGCAAAAAAGGAGCAAAGGAAAATAAGGGAACGCTAAATATATCATTCTCAAATAAAAACACTAAGTATATTATTGCTCTTAATAATATTGTGTCAATCCTTGTTTATGTGCTTGTAGATATTTACATTTTTCTCCACAGCCATATTCTTCATTTGGTTCATGATCTTCCGAACTAAAATCGATTGGTAATATTAAATCTTTTGAAATATCTATAACGATTTCCATTGAGACATCTTGAACTTCTGGCCTGTTCCTGAAATGATAATTGATAATTGTATCAAGTTTATTTATTTTTGAGCATGTTAACATCACGCAAACGTTATGATTTCCGCTCACGCGAAAAGCATTCACCATAAAAGGACAAAAATGAGACATTTCCATTAATCTATCTGGTTCCTTAGTGTTAATCTCAACAATAGCTAAAAATAAATCAACAACTCTAAAATTAATCCCGGGTTGAAACTGCAATATGCCCGATTTCTCAAGTTTCTTAATTCTATGCCCCACGGTAGGCTGCGAACGATTTATCCGTTCTGCAATTTCCGTATGCGTGCTATTAGGCTCATTCTGGACTATTGCTATAATTTGCTTGTCTATCTCGTCGAGCTTTAACTTTTTGCTAATCATGATGATCAGAAAATATATAATTAGTGATAGTAATTGATTAGAATTTATCGTTTATGAGTAATAAAACTTTTCATGATAAAAATTTTTTACAATATGCACATCTACTGCCGGGTTCCAATTGGTCTTGAAGTTCTAAATCAATTGGGATGATTGTCTCCTTAGCAGTATCTAAAATTATTTCCATTTTGACATTTTGAATTTCTGGTTTATTTCTAAAGTGTGAATTTACTAATTCATCAATTTTCTCTATTTTTGAACTTGCTAGCAATAATACGACGTTAAATTCATCTGAACTTTTATAGGCATTCATTATGAATGGGCAATGACTTGCAATTTTCATTATTTCATCGGGATCATCTGTTTTCAGGTAAACAAAAGCGAGGAACATGTCAACTGCTCGAAAATTTACTCCTGCTTGTATTTTTAAAATCCCTGAATCCATTAATTTCTTCAAGCGACCTCCAATAGTCGGTTGAGACCTGTCCACTTTCTCTGCAATTTCACTATGGGTAATGCTGGGATTTCTTTGCATCAAGCTTATGATTTTCCGATCTATTTCATCCAAGCTAATTTTATTAAAGCCCTTCATTGACTTACTAAATGTTATTGCCTATTAATTTTTTAGGATTCTACCCATAAGATAAAAAAAAGCACTCTAATTTATAATTAGACATTATTTGATATGATACATGGAATGGAAGTAAAGGATGCGCCATTCATATTGCGGTTCTTGGTTTTATATAGCCAAAATAAGCTCCAAGATATCCTATTATTATGGATGCTAAATGAATATAATAAAAAACAGTATAGCTCGTATTATATAATACTATGTATACTACATCTATCATATTGAAAATAAGAATTGAACATATTGCTAGACTCATGATTATTAAAGATAAGAATCCTTTTTTATAGACCATTTCTTCAATACCTCTATAGCTTTTAATGCATCTTGAAGTAAATGGAATAAAAATGAGGATTATATAAAATAAAAGCAATAGATATGCTATCAAGCCTAAGATGGAAATCGATTTGGAATAGAAAAAAATCTGGAATACGATGATGAAAAGTCCAAAAATATAGATAATTCTTTTTTCAACAATCTTATAGTCATTGTCAAAAAGATTAACTCTTAAAATGTAACTGAGTGCGGCACCTATTACAAATGCGATAAAAGTAAACCTGTATTCTATTATTCTTAATATGAAAAAGGATTCTAATGTTAAAGGATCAGGGACATTTTCACTACTGAGATTGGCATACTCAAAGTTGCCAAATAATTGAATAACTTTACTTAACCACGTGAAGAAAATAGCCACCAAAAAACACGTAAAAATGTAAAATAATAACAGGGTATAACGATGACGTTTTTGCATGTATTTTTTGCGAATTAATGATAAAATAATGACCGCAATGATCATGACAACTAATTCAATGATCATCCCTATGAACATTTCTTGAGCTTGAGACATGAATATAATACATCAATAAGACATTTTAAACTATTGCATCTTTTTTACTTTAGCATCACTATGTTATTTTCATAAAACCTTGAAATTAAACTATCAAGTATAGTTCTAATAGCGTACCAATCGAATATGAAATTATAAAAGCAATAGTGCCCACGATTACCATCTCTATTCCGCCTTTTAAAGGTGCTTCTCCCGTTATTCTACTTTTTAATGCACCTGCAACGAATAGCATTCCAAACGAAACAATAGATGAGACTATTAATGATATAAATCCTAAATTTAAGAAATAAGGAAAAAGAGGGATAAATGAACCAGATATAAATGCAAGGAATGTCAAGATTGCCCCAATCGCAGGATTTTCGGGTTCTTCCAAGCCTAACTCACTTTTTGTTAGGAAATCTAACCACACTTGTTTATTTGAAGTTATCGTTTCCACGCACGTGTCAAGATTATCGCCTTGAAAACCCATCTTTTCAAAGATATGTCGAACTTCTTCCCTTTCTTCATCAGGAAAAAGCAATATCTCTGCCTTTTCTCTTTTTATTTCGTTTTTTATGTAATTTACTTCCGATTTTGATGATACATATTCTCCCAAACCCATGCTACATGACCCAGAAACCATGGCTGCTAGACCTGTAATGATGATAATCGTGTTTCCTCTAGAAATGGTTGCTGCGGCTATCCCTATTAATAAAGTAAAAGTGGAGATAAGGCCATCATTTAATCCCAAGATGATTGATCTAATTTTTCCCCCACCACTCACGTGTTCTTCATTGTTTTGCATTTTTAAAAATCACCAAAATATACTCGTTGAATCTATCTTATATTTCTCAAAATATGGTTTGATCTATAAAATAAATAAATTACTTTTTAAAAGCAGGGGGAGTTATATAAATCAATCTATGATAATTGCCCTTGATTTACATGCCGTCGTGCAGATGTGACATTTCACGCACATTTCTTCCCTTTCTTGGATTACAACACATTTTGGATGAGAGTCCTTGTTCTTCACTTCATAAATCCCTCTAAAACAAGCTTTTACACACGAAAAAGCCTGACATGTAAAACATTTACTTATATCGATATGATGGAACTTATAGCTCTCTATCGAGTCTTGGTCGTTTACATCACTCATGATGAAATAATAGAAAAGCATGATCCTATTATCCATTCCGTTTATTTTTTATAATCTTAAGTTTACAAGTTAACAAATTTTTTTAATTTTTTTGAAAATGTCATGCATTTTTATTTCCGACATTA
>DXJM01000249.1 GCA_019057355.1 Promethearchaeota archaeon
ATTTTTTATGTATTATAATAGATATGTTTCTATTTTGTTTCATTTTAGATCAATTAATTTTCGATATAATACTCCATAGATAAAAAATGAAGTCACGAAATACTTCAGAATTAAAATCTCATAATATTGAGTTTTCTCCCGAGAGGGACAGATTTTATAGGGCAAGAAAGAGACCAATTAAGTGGATTTTAGCTCATATTTTCAATGGGAAAAATAAGTACCTCATTTTTATTGTGTTTTTTACAACTATTGCTGCCGCCATCATTAATTCACAAATTCTAATTATGGTAGGGATGGCGATTGATAATTTTATATCTGGTGATGTTTCGACCTTAATTTCCTATACGATATTACTTTTAACATTAGGAATAATGGCACCCTCAATTAGATTATCTAGTTTCATGTTGAGAGAAATTCTGGCTCAAAGAATGGAAAAAGAAACACGTCAAGAACTAATGGGGAATCTTCTAGGTAAAAGTCAATCTTTTCACGAACAGCAAAAAACGGGGGAATTAATGGCTCGAGCAACGGAAGATGTTCGCATGCTCAATTTTTTGATGAGTCCTGCTATTTCATTAATTTTTGAATCCTTTACTTCTCTCATCGTTCCAATAATCTTTATAATTCTATATTTTCCTATTGAATTGGTGATCGCTCCTATAATTTTTACAATTTCATTTATAATTGCATTAAGAAATTATTTGCGTAAACTGGGACCTATTACCATGAATTTAAGATCTGAATTCGGTCTTATGAACGATGTATTGAATGAAACACTCTCAAACATAGAATTAATTAAAGCCACGGCACAAGAAAAATTGGGATTGAAAAGCTATGAAAAACATGCATCCAAATACAGAGATGCATATATCCAAGAAGGAAAGGCACAAGCAAAATATACACCATTATTGATTCTTGCAGTGGCATTAACAATCGGGTTAGCACAATCAATTCAATTATATTTTCAAGGGATCTTAAATGTAGGACAAATTATTTCTTATTTAGGGCTTTTTACTCAACTTCGTTTTCCAACTAATATTTCAATATTTATTTTTGCCGTAGTTCAATTAGCCCGAGCAGCTTCAAGCAGGTTACTAGAGATCTTGAATAAAGAGACTGAAATTGATGAGAATGCAGGTGGTTTAACTAAAAATATTGAAGGAACTTTAAAATTTGAAAACGTATCATTCAAATATCCTAATGATAAGAATTATGTATTAAGAAATATTTCTTTTGAAATTAAGCCTGGAAACACGCTTGCTATAGTAGGATCCACGGGATCTGGTAAAACGACGTTAACTAAGTTAATTTCAAGATTATACGATGTATCAGAAGGGAGCATCCGTATTGATGATGTTAATATTCGTGAGTATTCTTTAAAGTCTCTGAGAAGTCAAATTTCGTACATAGAACAGGATATCTTTCTATTTTCAACTTCAGTATATGAAAATATAACCTTTGGAAGAATTAGCTCCGAAGATGAGATATTCACTGCTGCAAAAGAGGCTCAAGCACATGATTTTATTTCTAAGCTTCCAAATAGGTTCAATTCCGAAGTTGGCGAGAGAGGCGTCCAACTAAGCGGTGGAGAGCGCCAGAGGGTTGCGATTGCTCGTGCTTTTCTTGCAAATCCTAAAATTCTTATTTTAGACGATTCAACATCTGCTATTGATTCTGAAACTGAAGATAAAATACAAAAAGCAATTAATAGAATTCTAAAAGAGCGAACGACGATACTTATCACGCATCGATTGAGCCAGATTCGTTGGGCAGATCTCATTATTGTTCTTAAAAATGGTAGAATGGAAGCACTGGGTACGCACGAAGAACTATTAAAAACTTCAGAGGAATATCAAAAAATATTTATAAAACGATTCGATAAGAACGTCGAAGAATTATTAGGGGGGGTGCAATGAAGTGTTCATAGGACTTGAAGCTGAAGAATATGATCGTAAATATGGTGATCTTGAATTATTAAAAAGAATGATACATTATTTTGCAAAGTACAAGAAGCACATGGGTATCGTTTCATTAGTATTAACACTCTCTTCTATCGTTAGTTCACTAGTATTTGTCTTTTCTTCATTTGTCATAAACACGATAATAAAAACTCAAGATGTTCCAAGTGTATTGATTGTGCTTTTTATAATTTTATTCTTGAATTTATTAAGTTATGTATTCAATTATTTTAATTGGAATTACTCTGCCAGGGCTATCGGTAACGTCTTGCTTGATCTTAGAATTGATGCTGTTGCATCTGTTTTAGAGCATGATCTTTCCTTCTTTGATAAATATCCTGTAGGAAAAATTGTAAGTAGGATTGATTCAGATAGCCAAGACTTTGGAAATATGGTCGATTTAGCAAATCAAGTCATTTCTTCTATCATCATGGTTGGAATACTCTTAATCTTTATGTTTTTTGTTAATATCATTTTAACATTAATTTTTCTAATAAGCATTCCTCTCTTCTTTATTATAGCTTTTCTCTTTCGAAAACTTGCAAGGCAGAAAACATTATTGGGACAGAGGGCATTAGCAACGGTCAATGAATTCGTGAAAGAAACGATAAAAGGAATACAAATTGCTAAAACTTTCAGGCAAGAAGAAAAATTATTTGATAAATTTAAAGAAGTCAATGAACAGTCATATAGAGTTAATTTAAGACGTGCTTGGGTTTTAAATGCGTTATTTCCCTCCTTAGGAATTATTCAAGGAGTAGTCTTAGCATTAATCATGTATTTTGGAGGAATTGGAATAATCGGTAATCAAATAAAAGCTGGAGACCTTTATTTATTTTTACAAAGTCTTTGGATTCTTGTTTATCCATTACTCGTCATAGCAGCATTTTGGCCTCAATTTCAAGCAGGACTTTCTTCTTCTGAACGAATATTTTCTCTTATTGACACGAAACCTGTTGTCGTTCAGAGGGATAATATCGTACCGCCCCGATTTAAAGGAAAAATTGAATTTAAAAATCTAAGCTTTGAATATGAAGAAGGGAAGAAAGTATTCCAAAATTTCAATCTTCAAATCAATCCTGGAGAAACATTGGCAATAGTTGGTCATACTGGAGCTGGAAAAACTACAATAGCTAATTTGATCGCAAGATTTTATGAATTTCAAGGTGGTGATATATTAATAGACGATACAAGCATCAGGAACTTCAATCTAAAAGAATACAGGAAGCAAATAGGTATCAATTCCCAAACACCAATGTTATGGGCGGATACAATAGAAAATAATGTGAAATATTGTTGTCCAGATATCTCTAAAGAAGAAATAATTGATGCATTCAATAAAGCAGGAGGTTATGATTGGGTACAACAATTACCAAATGGTTTAAATACCTATATAAGAGAACGAGGAAGCCTCCTTTCAATGGGACAACGCCAATTATTAGTCTTTGCGCGGGTACTACTAGAGAATCCTTCTATCCTCATATTAGATGAAGCAACGGCATCAGTCGATCCTTTTACTGAAACCCGTATTCAAGAAGCGCTTGAGAAGACAGTTGCTCATCGAACTTCGATTATTATTGCTCATAGGCTCTGGACGGTCCGTCATGCGGATAGAATAATCGTCTTAGATCACGGTAAAATTACCGAGGAAGGAAACCACGATGAATTGATGATAAAAAAAGGTCAATATTTCAATTTGTACAATACTTATTTTCGACATCAATCCTTAGAATATATCAACGAGATGAAAAAGGTTTAAAAGAATAAATTACTAAACAAATTCTTTTGCGAATACGCCCTTCTCTAAAAGTACAAAAATCATTAAAATAACAAGAACAAGAAAAAAAAGAAAAAAGGCGGTATTATAACCTGTTTATATATCTATCACGCTCCCATTGAGAAACATTGGTGCGATATGCGTCAAATTCCTCAAGCTTGGCATAATAGAAGTTTTTAAATGCATCTTCACCGAATATTTCTTTCATTAGTTCGGATGATTTGAATTCCATTAGTGCTTGCCTCAAACTTCCAGGTAAGGCATCGATTCCGGATTTTTCCAAGTCTTTTGAAGAGAAATGATACACGTTTTTATCAGTTGGCTCGACGACATCAATTTTGTCTGATAAGATGCCTTCCAGTCCAGTAGATAAAAGGACTGCAAATTGCAAGTAAGGATTGCCTGCTGGATCAGGGCATCGAATCTCGCAACGAGCGGCATTAGGTCTTCCATGAAAATCAGGTACTCGAATCAAGGGAGATCTATTTCTGAAACCCCATGCTACATATACTGGAGCTTCATAACCAGGGATCAGCCTTTTATAAGAGTTTGGCCAACTGCTTAATACCGCAGACATCGATTTAGCGTGTTTTAATTGACCAGATATCCATTTTTTCATGATAATTGAGATGTTGTTCTTGTCATTTTCATCATAAAACAAGTTTTTTCCCTCTTTCCATAAACTCTGGTGAACGTGCAG
>DXJM01000250.1 GCA_019057355.1 Promethearchaeota archaeon
AACATTTTATTGTCAACCCTTAATTGACATAATATCAATTGACCCTTATAAATATTTTGATTTTGATCTATAAGATTTTTTTTTTTCAATTTGCAATAGAATGAAATTATGAAAAAAAGTCAAAATAAACATCAAAGATCTCCAAAATTAATGGAAAAATATGAAAATAAACTAGTTATTTTTGAAGCAGATCGGGAACAATACCATTGTGGGTGACAAAATCCGCTAAGGGAACGCCGGTTTACTTGATTTTAGGTTTTTCTTTAATATTCAATAATTTTCCAGAGGCGACATTTTATCAGCAAGTAATTAATTAATAAAAAAAAATAAGTAATAAAATTTATAGCCCCAAAAAATATTATTTTGAAATCAATCATTCAAAAAGATCTCTATAGTCAAATCCAAGCGCTTTTGAAATGGATTCTAATTCTTTTTGAGTATATTCTTCTTGTAGTTTAACATTCATTATTTTCCTTAGATTATCAATTCTTTCCCTTTTAATTCCAGTCTCCTTCGAAATTCTGTCTAAATCATCAATAGTAATGCTTCCTATCACATCTTTTATAATTGGTTCTAAAAAGAAAATTTCTTCTATTGGTTTATTAAAAATCCTCGCTATATTTAACGATAAAGTAAGTTTTGGAGTATATGTTCCTTTTTCTAAATAGTAAATAGTCTGACGAGAAACACCTAATAAATGAGCTAAATCTTGCTGTTGCATTGCTCTTTCTTCTCTAAGTTCTTTAATCAATGACACCAATTTCTCTTTAAAGCGCAAAATTTCTCGCCTCTCAATTCTATTTAGTAAATTTTATAAAAATTAAAAATAAAGAAAAAAAATTATTTTTAGGTAAGTTTGAAAAGATCTTCAATCTTGCATTTTAAAACTTGAGCTATTTTATAAGCTAATGCTAAACTAGGATTATATCGACCTTGATTTAAATATTGTATCGTTTGAATAGGTACATTAACTTTTTCTGCTAGCATGGCTTCTGTAAGGTTATTATTGCTCATGTGTTCTTTTATCGTTGTCTTTAACAATTCACCTTCTCGCATTTTTGAGAGGATATAACTTATAAAATTATCAAATGCGAGCTCTTCTGGTTTAAAAATTTTGTCTTCTAAACCACTGGGAATCTGGGAATATTTTGTCATCATTTCATTGATCTTTTCTTCAATAACGTGAGGATCTTTCAAACCAGGGATGAATCCTTCAGGTCTAATTTTACCACCTTGTCCGCCTCCTGCACCACTTGAACCAGCTGTTTCAATCTTTACCGTGAAAGTTTTAACCATCCTATCAAATATTCCATTGACGATGGTTATATTTTGTATTCTACTGAAAGGAATCATGGCTCTCGTGCGAGTTAATACACCATGACTAACAAAGATTTTATCTTCAGTAATCTTATAAGAAAATCTCTTGACATATGCAGTTAAATACATCGAAGCGAATACAATTACCAAAAATAATGGTAAAACCCATCCTAAAATTATGATCCATACATATAGCTCCAAACCAAATGTAATTTCTTCGGTTGCATCTATTCCCATAAACATTATGATAATCCACAACAAATTGCTAGCAATAATCAAACTTGCAACAAGGAACGTTTTTATCATTTCTTTCTTTCTATAATCTTTTGAGATTTTTCCTTCAAATGCAAATTCTTCTTTACTCATTTTATTTTTTCACCTTTTTTTTATTTTTATTTGATTTTTATATTAGATGAGTTAAATTAAAAAAAATAGTTTGTTTCTTAATTAAATTTTCCATATTTCTTAAATAATAACACCGCAATGATAATTATTAGCATGGTTACGATCATATTTATTGTAAAGTCAATCCAAATGGTTAAATTGGCTAGAGAAGTTCCATCAAAGATTATTGTTAAAGCATCCATTGCGTAATAAACAGGTACGAATCTTCTGAATAATTCTGCTTCAGGAAATGTAAAGAACATGAGATTAATCTGTGGAATGCTATAAATATTTGCATAACCTGTTGCAGTGTTAACACTAGACCCCAAAATTCCGCAAATGAGGCCAAATGCAATTGTTCCTATATAGAAAATTGTTATGATTATACTTGCCAATATTATTCCAATAAAATTCGCATCATACTGAAATCCGGTTAATGCGACAAATCCAGTTAAAAGTGCGATTTGAATAATAGCAATGATACTATTTGTAAGAATAACACTTCCTATAAACTCTTTTGAGGATGTAGGTGTGGTGTATATTCTCTTTAGTAGTCCTTCCGATTTTACTTGTGAAAATGATACGGCCACAAAAATTAGTCCCGCCAAAGCAGGCATTATGAATAAACCTGGAACCATTGTATCGTATATAGTTTTACCTGACATTGGAATTTGGGTATGTCCAGCAAACAAATAAAACATGCCACCAATCATTAGTGGAAATAGAAGTACCATGAACAGATAACCTGGTTCTCTAAAGAGTTTTTTAAACTGAATACTCATGCTCGCTAAAATTCTTTTTTTTTTCAATTTTCCATCCCCTCTATAATTCTTCTACCTGTGAGTTTCAAGAATACTTCTTCTAAATTTTTAGATTCATGTTCCTTCATCAATTCTTTTGGAGTTCCTATTGCGACCAACTGTCCATAATCTATAATTGCCACTCTATCGCAAAGTGATTCTGCTTCTTCAATATAATGGGTTGTTAAAATAATAGTTTTATCCGAGCTTTTTAAAGAAAATAAAAAATTCCATATTGAACGTCGAGCTCGTGGATCCATCCCCACCGTGGGCTCATCTAAGAAAAGAATGCAGGGATTATTTATTAAAGCAATTAATAAATTTAATTTTCTCAACATCCCTCCACTATATCCCTTTGCTTTTCGATCAATCGCTTCTAATCCTACTAATTTTAAGAGTGTTTCTATTTTTTCATTTATCTGATCTTTTGTCATGAGATGTAATTTCCCGAAATATTCAATATTTTCTCTTCCAGTGAGGAACTTAAATACTCTCGTTTCTTGAGGGCAAACGCCAATCAAGGCTTTTACCTTATCGAAATTCTTCTTCATATCATAACCACCTACAAATACGCTTCCTTCCGTAGGAGTAATCAATCCAGATAATACGCCCACCGTAGTCGTTTTCCCAGCACCATTTGGACCTAAAAGTCCGAATACTTCACCATATTTTACTTGAAAAGAAATACCATCAAGAGCTTTTATTTTTTCATAGTATTTTTTACCATAATAGTACTTTTTTAAGTCATTAACTTCGATCGAACAAGTAGGATCCGAACTTTGATGGCTGAGATACTTTGCTTTAAATTTGTTATTATTTTTTAACATTTCTTTTTTTTCACCTTTATTTAAAAATATTTTTTCCTATGTTAAGTATACTTAACGCTGGTATTTAAGTGTTTTGATTGGTTGAAAATTGATCCTCCTTGAAAATGATTGTTTAGTCGAAATGAATGTAAAGTTAAAGTAACAAGTTAAATTTATATAATTATATTTTTAAAATTCGAATTTTAACAGGAAATTCGATATTTATCGATCTAAAAATTAATGATGTTCTTTTCTATATTAAAATTTGAAAAAATATGAAACCAACTATAAAAAAAATTCTAATTATTCATTTTTTGGTAATCATGCATCATTTTAAATGCTTTAATCGCTTCTTTAATTCTTCTCATCTGTGGAATATTAAATTTTGATGTTGATTCCAAAAGATAATCATATACCCATCGAGAGCCAAAAGCGCATACGATGCATGGTTTTCCTAATTTAGAAGCATATTTTTTAAGACGTCGAAAGAGTGGACTTACGGGTATATTTAATCGTTCCAATGGCCAACGTGGAACCGAATAAATGAAGAGTATGCAATCAACATTTTCATCATTACCAATAATTTCTATAGATTTATTAAATGTCTCGAACAATGATGGCCCTAAATCGATTGTTCCTTTGAGTGATACCCAATCTGGAATGACATGATATAGTGCTTGAATAGATTTTTCACTTAACCTCGCTAATGACATTCCATACTTCTCAATTAGATCACATGCAAGTATCCCCAAACTTCCGGAAGCCGTGATTATAGCAATATTTTTACCTCTTGGTAATGGTTGCGTGGAAAATACTTGTGCGATATTAAACATCTCATAGAAATTGTTGACTCGAAAGACTCCTGGAACTTGCTTAAAAATTGCATCATAAATCCGATCATTGCCTGCTAATGAACTCGTGTGGCTTTTTACTGCATTTGAACCTGTCTCGCTTCTCCCATTTTTCAAGACGATAATAGGTTTAGATACGTTTTTGAGGGTCCTAATTAAGTTCTTTCCTCTTTTTGTACCTTCGAGATAGAGAGTAATTATTTTGGTCTCGGGATCTCTCTCTAAGTATTCTAACATGTCAACCTCATCAACGTCAATTTTATTTCCGAGAGTAATTACTTTAGAAAATCCTATATTTTGACTTGATGCCCAATCAAGGAATATATTACCAAGAACTCCAGATTGCGCGATAATAGAAATACCTCCTTTCTGCATTCTATCAAATGATATATCTGCTGTTGTGAATTGGTTGCTAAAATTCGTGATTCCCACGCAATTTGGACCGATTATCCTAACGTGCGATTCCTTGCATAATTTTATGATTTCATCTTGCATTACAACGTGCTTGTCTATTCCTGTTTCGGCAAACCCCGCAGATTCGATAATGATGCCTTTCACACCCTTTTCAATGCTTTGCTTTACGGCATCGAGAACAAAATCATTTTTAATGAGTATCAATGCTAGTTCAATATCTTCAGGAATGTCCTTGATATTATTATAGGTGGGATGCCCAAATAATTCTTTTTTCTTTTGATTTATAGGATAGGTCTTAAATCCTGAATTTAGGAGGTATAATGTTGTTGAATATCCAAACCTGAGATTATCGGATGCTCCAATTATAGCAATTGATTGAGGATAAAAAAAGAAATCGAGTTCCGTCATAATAATAGATTATTATATTTTTGTGTAGAATAATTATAATTATCATCAATTGAACTTTAAATTTTAGAACACCTGATTAATCAGATTTTAAACTAGATTTTAATCTTCTAAAATAATGGGATTTTAGTAGTATTAATTTCAATAAACCTTTCATAAAACCTATTATATTATCTGATCTTTGTTCTTGAAAAACAGCAAAAATTGGACTCCTAATTAGAAATTGGACTAAAAATTGTTTATATTCATTTTTTTGTTTTATTGAATTAAGGATAATCAAATTTGGTGAAAAAAATGTCTGAACAAAATAATAATAAAAATATAAACTACTGTAGTTATTGTGGTTCGGAAATTAGAAATGATGCAAGATTTTGCTTTGCTTGCGGACATGGTTATGATTTTGATCCAACCAATGAGCCAACGCAAAATCAATCCTCTACTATAAAAGACAATGAGACATCTTTAAAAATCGCTAGAATAAAAGAACAAATTTCAATAAAGATTGCACAAAAAAAGAAGGAGTATCAAGCAAAAAAAGCATTGAAGCAAGAAGTATACGAAAAGAAAAGGCAGGATAAAAAGGAAAAAAAAAAGTTGAAAAAGAGCTATCGAAGGGGTATTATCGTGGGAATTTTTATAACTTGTATGGCTATATCTATAGGGGGATTCTTCACCATAGGTGCACTGACTTACGGAACCTATGAAGAGAGTTTTACTTATTATTATAATTCTCCTTCCCCCCCAGGATCTATAGAAAGTTGCGACATATACATGGATATAGGAAATATTAATCTCCAATACAATTCCACTCCTGTAAATTATCATGTGAAAGTAGAGGTAGATATAAAAGTCTCGGGGTTATTTGTTTCAGGAAAGAATTATGAAAATTTTTACAATCCAATAAATTGGGAAAATGATAGTTCAGCAAGCTTTTCTTTAACAACAATAATATGGTCATGGATAGACCCAACAAATTGGTTTAAAATGCAAGATACAGTATTAACAGTAACTCTTAGAACCGATGTCATTTATAACATAACTGCTGCGTCAACCACGGGAGGGGTTTCATTGACTGTTCCTGATAACATTATAATAAATGATCTCCTTTTAAATTGCATTACCGGAGGTGTGAGTTTACATGCTTCTGGAGTGAACTTTACAGGTAAAATTTCATGTAATACGATAACTGGGGGAGTTCTATTAAATTTTACGAATTGCGTGTTTGATGGTGATATTCAAGGAAGTGCCATCACTGGAGGAGTGGAATTTAATACTTATAATGCGTTTTATGCTAAAGATATTAACTTGAATTTAGGAACAACCACAGGAGGAGTGCTAATGAATATTCAACACTACATGGGAATGGGTGCAAATATTACAGGGACAGCAAGTACAGTCACGGGAGGAATCTCTCTTACATATATAGATACTGAATCTGCTATAGGGGCAAAATTTACGGGAACAACTACGACAGGTGCAGTGATATTACCTTCAGATTCTGGTTTTACCTTAGAAAATTCGCACACGAGTAAAACTGATAATTATAATGTTGTTAGTTCAAGATATACCCTTACTTTAAGCACTACAACCGGAAGTGTTTCTATAACCGGAATAAGTACGGTTTAAGCATTTTTTTTTTCTTTACCTTAGTAAGCTACGGATTGCATTATTTATTAAAACTAAAGCCTCAGCATTAGTAATTATTCGAATATCGTTCGTGTTTATTTTAAAATGACATAAATCATGTTTATCTAATAATTCATTTATTGCTTTTGCCAAATAGCGAATTTCTTGTTTTTCTTCCTTTATAATTAAATTAAGTTTATCAATTTGATCTTGTGCTGCTCTATATTTAGTATTAACAGATACGATAGAGTCCGATGAGCTATTCAATTGATCTTCCAATTCTTTAATAGTTTCAGAAAAATTTTTTACCCCTTGTCCCATAACTCCACCATCCCTGGAAAATTGAAATTAGGATACCTTATTCCCTTATAAAACACATTGAATTTTTTTTTATATTTTTAGTTTTACTTAAAATTAATCGTGTACTCTATTCATGATTATAATATTATTAAATATTGATGAAAATCTTTCTTGTTCGTGATATTCGTAGTAAAAATATGAGCCATTTTTTGTTCTTTATTTACGATAGAATCTCTCCTTCAGTATATATTCAATTCTGTTTTTGTTTTAAGGTATCTCTTATGAAATCTAAATAAAAAAAGAAAAAAAAGAAATTAATGGATA